>JARGGF010000495.1 GCA_029210905.1 Bacteroidales bacterium
TGCCTATTCTTTGGTAGTTGGAAAATAAATGAGTAAGGGTTTCCGGTACAATTAATAAATTGCTTCTATTATCAATAATTTCTTTCTTGCGTGGGAGATTAAACTTTACCTCTAATATTTGATTAATAAATTGTTCGTCAGCATTTACATAAAACATCTTAGCATTAAATCCATTTTTGATTAGTGCTTTACATAAATTATGCAAACTACTAACTCCTCCCGAGAGAATGTTTCCAGGAGAGATGATATAAATATTTTCAAACGCCATAACTAAATTCGTTGCTATTCGATTATTGATAATAATAATCAGTTAGTATTTTATCACCTTCCCGCTTATGTTTCCACCTTTTGTGTGTCCACAACCAATCTTCAGGTTTTTTCCGAATGACTTCTTCCAGCTTATTCATATACATTTTGGTGACTTCATTTTTTTCGAGCTTTGCAGGTTCTTCATCTAATAATGTTAGCTCGGCTGTGTAATAGCCTCTTTTAACCCGCTGAAAATCCAGAAAAATCAGAGGGTAATTAAATTTTTTGGCATAGGCTTCCGGACCATGTATACATGGCGTATCCCGTCCCAGAAAATCAACCCAGATTGCTAAGTGAGTTAAGCTCGGACTTTGATCAGCAATTAATATAATAAATTTGGGGATTTCAATATTATTAAAAATAGTTCTTGTTTTTTCCATTGAAATCTGCCGCATTCCCCATTTAGACCTACTCTTGCGGATAAAATTATTCATTCGTTTATTTTTAACCGCCTTGTATATTGCAACAGAATCATGTTTCATATACAAATCAAGAGCTCCTCCCCATTCCCAGTTAGCATAGTGTGCACCCACGCACAAAATGCTTTTGCCTTGCTCAAAATAAGGCTCTAAAATCTCAGGATTGATAAGTCTGAACCTTTTCGAGACAGTTTTGGTACTCATTGTCATCCCTTTAAGGCCTTCAAGTAAAACATCCATAAAATTACGGTAGAATTTATTGGCAATTTCACGGATTTCTTTTTGGCTTTTTTCAGGAAATGCCATCGTCAAATTCTCATAGATCACCTTTTTTCTGTAATTGAAAACTTTGAAAAGGAAAAACCTTCCAATGTCAGAAATTCCATATAACATCCAAAAAGGCATTAAGCGAAAGGATTCTATAAATAATCGGGTAATTAAATAACTAAACATGCTTTCTTTTTTTAGTACTGCAGAATTATCAGGCGCTTTTTACCTGGTTAATTTTGTAATCAATAAGATGTAATTTTAAAAAGTGGCTAAAATTAGATGTTTTAATTATGATAAACAAAATTTAGCATGCTTGAACTCGGTTGTAGCGCAGCTTTCTAAACTGCGATTCGAGGCACAGCTTTGGAAAGCCGTGCTACGAACTAACTAATTTATGATATTTAAACGATTTCTTAATCGTACAGTTTTTTAAGTGGCACCATTATTTTTCGCTTTTACTAAAGCAGAACAGACAATAAAAAAACGAAAAAAAACTGACACCCATTTGAGTTTCTAGCGTATTGTCGGTAAAGTATGATATAAGTATTATCAAATAAAAAGTAATAAAGAGGTAGTTACCCCACATCTTAAACTTAAAAAAAGGGTAAAATGTAATAAAAAGAAAGATAATGAAACCGAAAAAACCAAGAGCTGTAAACGCTACGATGTATTGATTATGGACCCGGTTTCGGTATTTTTTTTCTAGCTTAGTGCCAGTTTTTTCCAAAGTTTGGTTAAACTCATCCATTACATCACCTGTGCCTACGCCAAACCAAAAATTTTCTTTAATGATTATCAATGAAGCTTTTAGAAATTCTATTCGCTGCGAAACTGATTGTGCCGTAGCATTTCCTGTTTTATTATATTTATTCAACTGCCACAGTATGTTATAAATCCTTGATTCTAGACTAAACTTATTTGTATATTTAAAATTAGCACAACCATTTTCAATAAATGAAATATCTTTTGTAGCTAGTGAATGGAAGCCAACTGAATCTTTACTTAAGCCTTTGGAAGATAAGTACCTGATGAGTGTTTCTGATAAATTTTGACCCTTCCTGTCTGGTCCGGTAAAATCAAGATAGGATACTTTTTCCCATTCTTTTTTAAGTTCTTCCCTGCATACATAAATATCAATATAATATCCATTTTCAGTTCTTTTCCCTACTGTGTCATGAAAATATTCATTGCCATTTATCGTATATTTTGGCAGGTTTTTAAAGTCAATTTTTTGCACCTGGTCAAATTTATTAATCTCATTCTGCAGATAAAGTGTAAGCAAAAAACCAATTGAAAATATTATAAAACCTAACAGAAATAGCATCCTTTTTTTATACTTTAAAACAAATAAGGCGCTAAAAATCAACAAAATAATAAAGGAAATGTAGCCGGTAAGAGAATTGAGCAAGTATAAATAAATTATTTGCCAAATGGCATTTAAAAGGAGTAAAAGCTTAATAAAAAAACTTAAATGGATTTGTTTTATTAAAAAATATAATGAACTGAATATACTTAGGTTAATAAACAGAGACAATTGAATATTTTCTCCAACCAAAGCCATTCTATTAAGGTCTTCAACAGTTTGATATTCATAATTATATTCAAATTTAAGGAATGAAATAATGCTTGCAAAAAGCGCAGCCGCAATAAAGAGGTAAAGAAAATAATCAGGCTTTATAGCTTTAATTAATTTCTTTGAGCTGCCATAAAAGAGTGGGAGCAACAAAGGTAATTTAACCCTTAGTTCTCCCATACCATATGAAATATTCTGGGTATTGAGCATTCCTAAAAGATGAATAAAAAAAATTGCCGAAATGATCATCCCTGCCCTGTTACTTTTAAGGGTATGCCATTTTTCAGAATAATTACCTTCTAATATCCAATTGGCCATAAAAGAAATAAACCCAATACTTATCATTGCGCGTGAAAAAAGCAGGCCCGAAGCAATTAGTGCCAACGACAAAAAATAGATATACAAGCTAATTCTTTGATAGCCAATGTGAAGCCTTTTTAGTGGAAGCAACTTGAACTCTGCCAATTTATTATAGGTTTATGAAAATAATTCGGGCTCCTTTTTTTTGTCCAGTTTCGATTTTTTGTAGCATTCGCGGCAAAGTGGCTCATAGATGTCCTTTTCGCCTAGTATTACGAGTTTCTGGACATCACTTAGCCTATGAGAATAATGGGCTAGGTTGCCACATTTCATGCAAATAGCATGCACTTTGGTTACATATTCAGCAATGGCCAATAATTGAGGAACTGGTCCAAATGGCTTGCCGGTGAAGTCCATGTCCAGGGCAGCAATAATTACTCTTTTGCCATTGTTAGCCAGATAATTACAGATTTCTGGTAAATCATTTTCAAAAAATTGGGCCTCATCAATGCCAATTACTTCAATATCTTTTATGTGCTCAAGGATCTCTTTGGCTTCTGTGACAGGAATGGATGGAATTGTTTTAGAATCATGAGAAACTACATCCTTTTCTGAATAGCGTTTATCAATTTTTGGTTTAAAAATGGCAATTTTTTGCTGTGCTATTTCGGCCCGTCTAATCCGTCTTATTAATTCTTCTGTTTTTCCTGAAAACATCGAACCTGTAACTACTTCAATCCACCCTGTTCTTCCGGCTTTATCTATATTATTTTCAAGAAACATAATTGAAGGTATTTGTATTTTGAAATAAACATTAAATTTTTACAAAAATATAATATATGCTAGAGGATAAAAACTTAATTTTGTCAATTTGATTTTGAAACGTATTTTTTTAATATAGCGGATATTGCCAAACTACAATCAAAGTACCAACTAAATGACGATGCTCTTTCTAAAAAAATTCATGAAGCTTAATACTTTTTTGTTAATTACCATAATGTGCTTTATTGCAAAGCTAAAGGCCCAAGATGTTCAGAGTGCCCGAAGTATCATTTCAAAATTAACTTCACCTGAATTTGATGGAAGAGGATATACAAATAAAGGAGATAGTATTGCTGCATCTTATATTGCTAATGAATTAAAAAAAAGGAAGGTAAAACCCTTTAATAATAATTATTTTCAAGAATTTAGCCTATCGGTAAATACTTTTCCAAAAGCGATGTATGTAAAGCTGGATACTTTGGAATTAATCCCGGGTTATGATTATTTGGTTTCATCCACTTCTTGCTCAGTCAATGGTACGTTCCCGGTAATCACCATGAACCACCAATTGATTGATTATCCTGAAAAATTAAGAGCGTTGAGTCGGGAGGATATTCAAAAATCTTTTTTATTGTTAGATTCTACCAACTATAAAAACAAAGGTTTTAAGGATGCATTAAATGACATAATAAACTTCAATTTGTTTCAAGCTAAAGGCATCATTCAGGTTGAATATAAAAAATTAATGTATGGTCCCGCTCCGTTTGTTCAGGATTTTCCTAAGATCATTTTACATAGGGATGCCATACCGGGAAAAGTGGATTCAATTAGCTTATCAGTTGAAAATGAATACATTGAAAACTACACAACCCGTAACATAGCAGCCTTTGTGAAAGGGCAAATAGACACGTTCCTTGTATTTACGGCACATTATGATCATCTGGGCGAGATGGGAAAAGGGGTGTATTTTCCGGGAGCAAATGATAATGCCAGCGGAACTGCTATGGTTTTGGAATTGGCAAAGTATTTTGCAAAAAACAAAA
>JARGGF010000496.1 GCA_029210905.1 Bacteroidales bacterium
GCCTGGCATGGCCAGGCATTTTTCCTTTTCTTTGTTTTCATTATTAGTTCTATTTGTTATGGCCTATTCTGTCAATAATTTATTGGATAAAACTTATGGCAATGTCGGAAAATTAACTTTCTATACTTTAAAATCCCAACCGGTTGTCAGAAGAAACGCACGCTTCATTACCAACCCCCAAACTGAAAAGCAACAGTTAAACCGGAAAAACATCCCTTTTTTAATTGCTGCATTCAGGGTTTTGCGCCCATTGCTCATTATTTCATTAAACAACAGACCGAAGGTCCGATCAGCCTACAATGAATTTTTTGCCCGGAACCTGAACCATTCCATGTTCAATGGAAAATTCCTTCCGGAACATTTTCAAGTTTCCACGGCGGACATTCCGGGCACCGACTTTCAGGTAAACAGGTTGACCAATGAATCAAATAAGTTTGAACTCAGCTGGGACGCGGCACCGACCGGCAACCTATACCCCGATGACCTCCTATGCGCTGCCATCTATACCGGGACCAACAATCTCTTTGCTTATGCACATACAGAAACAAAAAGAAAAGAAGGGCAGGCACAACTGACATTTAATTTAAACTTTCATACCGTAAGTTGCACACTCTATCTGTTTTTTGTCCGTCCGGATTACGCACTTTCATCACAAACCACCATTCGTAATTTCGATGCAATCAATTAATTATTAATTCAATGAAATGTAATTCTTCGTCTCAAATCTCATATCTCACATCTCAATTCTGATAATATGGCAAGACTAAAATCCGGCATCCTCGGCAAATTTAACGACTCAGTCGGCAACATCACCGGCTACAACCTAGGTGGCCAACAAGTCATCCGAAAAAAAACGGTAGATGTTAAAGACCCCAACACCATCAACCAGCAGGCACAGCGGGCAAACATGCTTTATGCCATTGAAATTTACAAGGTCTTAAAGCCCATGCTCCAATTTACCCTTCGCCAACGCGAGAAAAAGCAGACGGTATTTTCCGAATTCCTGCGGCTCAACCTTAACTACTCAATCGTAAACAGCACCGTTGACCTGGACAAACTTATTGTGGCAAAATCCAATTCACCGGAAATCATCTTATCCATTGAATACGAAACCGGCATCAACAACATTTCCAGGGGTACTCTTATCACTTAATTCAACTGATAACCTAATAACATATAACCTTTAACTAAAAAACATGGCACAAAAAAAACTTTTCATCCTCCAATACTCCTGGGAACTTGATAAGTTCCAGCTCCAGATAGTTGACAACCCCCACGAACTCCAAAATTTTGACATCCCAATCATTGATGCCAGGCACCTGAGCAGTATTGCATTGTCATCTTACTTGGTTGACACGCAAAAGGTGGAATGTTCTTTTCCTGATGCTCAGATATTTTCAAACCCTCACAACAAGCCCATCCCATCAATAAAAATTGGTTACCTTTACAATGGTTTTGCAATACACCATCCAAATTTTGCGCCCGAAGGTTGGCATGTGCCAACTGATGAAGAGTGGACCCAGCTATACAGTTCCACCGAATTTAACGCTGGCAATCTCAAAGAAACAGGCTATGAGTTCTGGGAATATCCAAATATCGGGGCAGACAATAGCAGGAACTTTTTTGCCCGCGCAGGTGGTTACCGCTACCAATCAGGCACCTTTTATTACCTGAACCAGAATGCGTATTTCTGGTCTTCTACAGTATACACCGATGACTGGACTTATTATCGAAAATTAAATTACAACGATGTCACCATGAACAGGGCTTTCACCTCAGATATTATGGGGCATTCCGTCAGGCTGGTAAAAGACGATAACTTTGACCCGGTTACCTTTATTGATTTGGATGGCAATACCTATGACACTTCTATAATAAATGGTAAAGTCTGGCTCCGCCACAACTGGAAGTGTACAAAATTAAACGATGGCACCGCTTTACAGAACATCACTGAAAATTTTGCCTGGCGGAATACCAGCCAACCAGCATATTGCGCCTACAACAACGATTTAAACCTGGTATAATGCTTTTAACAAACACTGACATAGACAATTGCTGCAAGTCCATTGTAGGCCACTCAAAACGCTACGATATGTATTCCTATATTGTATTTGATTCCCTTTACAAAACCGGCCTTAGGATTAATGAACTGCTAGATTATTCCCGCATTTCAATAGTTGACATTAATTCGGTCCTGGTACAAACCCAAAAATTCTCAAACCCAAGGATAATCCCAATAGAAGATTTTAACCCCGTTTTTATTTCGCACCTGGCATCCAGTTCCCTGCACTCCCTAATTCGGTCCTATTCCTACTATTCAGAAAAAATGCTCCTTTATAACAACCTGTTTAACAAACTCTACATCAACAAAAAACGCATCTCCACCCACCTTTTCAGGCACAACTTTGTAAAAAAGCTTTACACAGAAGGCTCCACCATCCAACAAATATCAAATACCATTGGTGAAAGGGATGATAAAAATACTTTGGGTTATGTTTATTCACAGATATTGTCAGAAAAATAAAATATAAGGATCCAATTTCGACAGAAAACAGGCGCCAATCTCGATGAAAAACAGATCGGAATCAGGTAGCAGGTTCGACGCACCCTCCGATGGAAACCCGATAGTTGCTTCGATGAAAACCCGATCAATGAGTTGATGACTTCACGTTGGAAACCCATCATTTCATGAACAAAAAACTGGTTGAAATTCCGATCAAGAGCTAAAAAAGCACAATCTACGTTTTCACAATCGGCAATTAATTTGTTTTATTGCCGATTGTGAATTACATTTGTGTTGTCTATTTATGCTAATATAAAGAGTCTTGCACAATAAATTACTGATAGAGGAATTTAAGGAATATTTCAAAATGAAAAAAGAAATATTGCAGTCTGATATTTTTAAATTCTATTCAGGATATGAACCCGAAATATCTAAAGAATTAGTTCGAAAAAGAACAGAAAACATTATTAAACAAGGCATTCTAAAGAAAGTTGGAAAAGGAGTATATGCATTGGGTAACGAAACTAATTACCAACCGGAACTAGATCCATTCATAAAAAAACTTTATAAAAAACTAAACAAAGAATATCCGGTTGTAAAATTCTGTTTGTGGAACACCAAACAGTTGAATGAATTTATGTTACACCAACCCGGTAGGTTTTATACTATTGTTGAAACAGAAAATGAGCTAAGTGAATATGTGTTTAATTACTTAAAAGATTTTAATAAAGAGGTCTATCATAGCACAGATAAAGATATTATTCAAAAATATGCTTCTTTCTCTTTCAACAGTATAATTGTAAAAGATTTAACAACCGAAGCCCCAATTCAGCAGGTGGAAAATATTCCATCGGCTACATTAGAGAAAATACTTGTAGATATTTTTTGCGACGATGATCTTTTTATAGCACACCAAGGCAGCGAATTGGAAATGATTTTTCGAACATCTTTTGAGAAATATACGGTAAATAAAAGCAAGCTATTTAGGTATGCAGCACGACGCAATAAAAAGGAACAAATAATTGATTTTTTGAATAATTTGAATTCACTCTAATTTTATTTTCTAATATGATAGACCCAAGCTCCTACTCAACCGAATGGATTTCAACTGTTTCCGCACGATATCGTAATACTGACAAAATCCTTATTGAGAAAGTTATCAGGGCTTTAACCTTACTTAAGGATTTAAAATTATCAGGATTAAACTTTATTTTTAAAGGGGGCACTGCATTAATGCTGATGTTGGATAAACCATACCGTTTATCAATTGATATTGATATTATTATGGATAAATCACATTCTGATTTGAACACGGTTTTTGAAAATATATGTAAAAAAGGGACATTTAATCATTTTGTAAGCCAGGAAAGACATACAGAAAACGCCATTGAAAAAGCACATTACAAATTTTATTATAATCCTGTAATAAGAACCCATAGCGAGGAAGAATATGTAATTTTAGATATATTATTCGAATCAAATCCCTACAATAAACTAATCCAGACACCTATTCAGAGCCCGTTTATAAAACTTAGCGGAGAACCAAATACAGTTACAACTCCGATATTTGAAGCTATCCTGGGCGATAAACTCACTGCTTTTGCACCCAACACAACCGGGGTTCCTTATTTTAAAGGAAAGACAAGCATGAGTATGGAAATAATTAAACAGCTCTATGATATTGGCAATTTATTCGATGTAGTTTCGGATATAATCGAAATTAAGGATGCCTTTGAAACAATTGCTATCAATGAGTTGAAATATCGCGAAATGGAACATCTGCAACCAGTTGATATTCTTAAGGATATTATCCAAACTTCTTTTTGTATTTCTACCCGGGGGATTTCAGGTGATTGCAGATTTGCAGATATCCAGCATGGCATTAAAAGGATAAGCAGTTTCATATATTCTAACAGATATGTTATTGAAGATGCGATTTTATCAGCTTCAAAAGCAGCCTACTTAGCCGCCTTATTAAACAATCCTGATCAAACTATTGTACGTTTTTCAACTTCACCATCTTTTTCTGAATTATCAATAACCAATCCCACCTATAATAAATTAAACAAACTTAAAAAAGGAATACCTGAGGCCTTTTGGAATTGGTATCATACAGTTCAATTATTAACAAATGAATGGCCAGGAGCCAGTTAACCTGAATTAATTAGATT
>JARGGF010000497.1 GCA_029210905.1 Bacteroidales bacterium
GTAATTGCACATGAATTGGGTCATGCTTTTGGTTTAGACCATGCAGGAGCAAGTGATCCTAGGGTGATGGATTACTATAGGAATATACCTTCCTGGCAATATAACTTAAGTGAAGATGAAATAAATACAGTATTAGCACAACCTGCTTTTAATTGATTAAAATTAAATACTTTATTTCTTCTAGTATTCAAATCATACGAGAATATTTATTGAGTTTTTGATGCTTTTTCTTTCCATTTTTGCTAGCATCATATCATCAAATAAATACATACATTCATTCGATGACTATAAGAATGAGCTTAAAAGTCACCGGATGAATATGCGATATATGATCCTTTACAAAAGAGAGTTTTGGATATCTAAATAAACAAAATGTAACCTTTTTTAACTGTAGTCCAGAAACTTAGAACTACGAACATATAACTTACATTGCAGAAATCATTTTTATAACAATTTGATAATATGAACTTTGTCAAAGTTTTTTCTAACGAAACTGTTTTAGCAACATAATAGATAAAAGTAAATAAAACTGATTACTTAGCATAAACTTTGGCAAAGTTTAAAAATGCACCAAATCTGAAATTAATAGTTATGTTTAGCTTTATATTGGAGCTTAAGAAACTATCTATATAAATAATTCAGACTACTTACCAAAAACTATACAAAGTTCAATAAAACCCACTAACGGAAAAAAATTCAACAATATCCCCCTGTCTCTTCGCAGAATAATTCAAAATGGAACTATTTCCTTTTTTCAAAATTTCTTTTTCTATCTTGATAATTTTAACAATTCGCCAGACATTGGTGCATATGAATGGGAATCAAAATGATAGTAGGAATTTTTGGAAAAATTTCCTGCTACTTTCTCAAACAACCACTTATGCAACATAATCCAACAAATGGAAGTCAATAAATTAATTGAAGGATGCAAGCATTTCGTCAAAATAATTATTGAGAACTTAGAACAAAACATGCTGCAACAAATCAGATAAACATTGTCAAATAAATAATTATCAGGCAGAACATAACTTAATTGTACTTGTTTTTAAATGTTTAAAAACCTACTTTTAATATAAATATTACTAAAATCTACAATAACTATGAAAAAAACTCTTTACGCAGCCTGGCCTGTTTTAATCTTTCTGATTATAATGTCGTGCCAAAAAAATGACAATACCGGACCTTCTGATTCGGAACAAGGAGTATCTTTTGCATTAAGCAACAATTCGACGCTTAAATCAACCGATTGTTTTTCCAAACCAGCTGATTATGCTAATGTTGTAATTAGTGGGCAGACCTACAAGATTGATGTTTTTTATATTAATGATAAGCCCTACACCAATACCATTAAGCTTGATGCGGGTGAATATGTACTTACGGAATTCATGCTTATGGATGACAACAATACTCCGGATAATACTTCAGATGATTTACTCATAGCAGCTACCCCACACCAAGGTAGTGAATTTGCTCAGTTTGTGGCGCAACCGCTGGACATTTCATTTACAGTAGAAGCTTTTAAAAAGACTGAATTGGGAATTTCTGTAATCTGTTATCAGGAAAGCGACTATTCCAGTTTTGGTTTTATATTTTTTGAAATTGGGCAGGTAATCGTGCGTGAGCAATTCTTTTTTGGGGACTTATGCGTTTGTCGGCTTGATGATTACGAAGGCTCACTTTATTCAGGACAATCTACTGGTTTACAATATGATATGCCCGCGATTGCTAAAATTGAGGTTTGGCGAAATGGGGTTAAAACAAGTGAATATAGCAATGAAGCCTGGTCCGGTGAAGGACAACCACTAACTGTGAGGTATGGAGATGTTCTAAATCATGAAGATAATTTTGAATTCAAACTTTTTATTTTGGTGCGACAAGGCACTGATTTTAATTATGTTCATTTTTATACCTGGAATTTTAAAGATGATGAAATAATTCAGAATGGCGATGACGGCATTGTTGATTTTGTGCTTGGAAACTGCATGCCTGAAGCGGATGTAGTCCTTGCGCCCTGGATGAATAACCCTCCCGCTTTAACCTATACAATTAGCAACTGGGAAAGTCCTGAACTGGGAGCATATATAGATGTCACCCTAAGTGACATACCCGAGGGTTATGAATTTGGTAATGGAATTTATCCTTCAAACTGCGCGGATCATAGTTCACCAATTTTTGTTGGATTGCCTTATGAAATGAATGTATATTCGTCATTATATCCGGACCAACTTCCCGTTTTTGCTCAATCTGACAAATGGGAAAAAATCAACTGGCTATACAACCACCTTGATTGGTATCCTGGTTACAAATGGTATGATATACAAGGATTTATATGGCTTTATGATGACCCAGCCTGGGATGGAACAGCTATTGGCAACATTCCTGCTCTGACTGACATGACAAAACAAATGAAGGAAGATGCAGATAATTATGGGGTTGGATACAAAGTTCCCCTTGGCGGTTTTTATGTGATAATTTTTATTCCACCGGGTGCGGGCGATGTTCCTCTGATTCAGACGATGATTGCAGAATTAAATTCTTGCGAATAAATTCTGATATATTAAACCTGATAGGTTTCTCTATAGAGCTGTAAGCTTTATTCTCAAGCATTCAGCTATAAATAATAACGAACCTGTCAGGTTTATTTATTATCACATCATACATCTGAATTATCTTATAGCAAAATAATTCAGGACTGAACTATTTTCCTTTTTCAAAACTTCTTTTGCAACTCTAATAATTTCATGTTCAGTTACTCTGCGATACTTTTCAATTTCGTAGTTGATATTATTTGCATCTCCGGCCAATTCATGCATAGCAATCAAATATGCCCTCGAAGTTGCACTTATTTCGGAAAAAACTTTAGAGGACTCAAATTTATTCTTAACCTTCTCTAATTCATATTTGGAAATACCATCGTTGATTAACTGATCAATTAAATTCCAGATAGCTTCTTCAGCTTTTTCCATTGACACACCCCCAATCAGTATAGCAGTAATCACAAATAAACCACCATGGAAATCACCAGTTAAATAAGCATCGATTTCAGCAAAAAGATCGCCTTTCATTAATAAATGCTGATAAAACCTTGAAGATCGTCCATTTGATAAAACGTCTGATAATAAATCACTTGCGTAAAAATCAGGGTGTGTCCGCCCACACATATTAAATACCATATAAAGTGCATCATAAGGTACATCACTTTCAATTTTCAATCGTTTTTGTTTGATATTCAAAGGGATATCGGGTAAGGTGGCATGTTTAATATTTCGCTTGTCGATATTTCCAAACCACTTTTTAACCAACTGATATACTATTTCAGTTTCAAGATTTGCAGTAACAACCAAAAAAGCATTATCGGGAGCGTAAAAACGATAGAAAAAAGATTTTACTTCTTCAAGCGTTGCCTGCTCAATGTGCGAGATATCCTTACCAATGGTTGGCCAGGAATAGGGATGGTCGGCATAGGCCATTTTTCGAAGGTGCATCCAGACATCACCATAGGGTTGGTTAAGGTAACGCTCTTTAAATTCTTCAATTACTACATTCTTCTGAATTTCAAGGCTTTGCTGTGAGAAATCAAGTCCAAGCATTCTATCAGATTCAAGCCAAAAAGCAGTCTCAATATTCTGTGATGGTATGCTGATATAATAATTGGTAATGTCGTTACTGGTAAAAGCGTTGTTATCAGCACCTGTTTCCTGTAGCGGAGAATCGAAATCAGGAATATTAACAGATCCACCAAACATCAGATGTTCAAACAGATGTGCAAAACCTGTCCGTTCAGGATCTTCATCTTTTGCTCCAACATTGTATAAGGTATTTACCACAGCAATTGGGGAAGAATCATCGCGCTGGTAAATAAATTTCAGACCATTTTCAAATTGGTATTTTTCAAGTTTTATCATATCAGAAATTAGATATTAGAACTTAGACATTAGCCCACTAAATTTAAACTCAATAATAAAATACAATTTACAATATAACAACTAGTTATATAAAATGCATCAAGAAACCAAATACTCGAAATCAGAACTCATATTCTGCAGAAGCCAGGTTTTCTTTTGCACTTCGATATTCGCTGAGAATCTCATTCACAATTTCTTGTGCAGGTTTTATTTCATCAATAAGGGAAGCCACCTGCCCAATTTCCAGTTCGCCTTCTTCCATATCTCCCTCAAACATGCCCAATTTAGCTCTTCGGTTCCCCAATATTTCTTTTAAAAATTCAGATGATTTGCCTTCCGATTCTGCCTTGTCGATATCATCAGCGAACTTATTTTTTATTAAGCGCACTGGCACTAATTTTTTCATACTCAGCCTTGTACCGCCTTCGCTGGTTTTTAGCACTTCATTTTTAAAATTTATATGGGCTGATGATTCATGCGATGCCACAAAGCGGCTGCCTATCTGCACAGCATCTGCCCCAAGGCAAAATGCTGCCAGCATTCCACGTCCGGTGGCAATTCCTCCTGCGGCAATTAATGGTAAATTGGTAGCTTTCCGAATCATCGGAATCAAGGTTAAAGTGGTGGTCTCCTCCCTGCCATTATGCCCTCCAGCTTCAAAACCTTCAGCCACAATAGCATCAACACCAGCATCCTGTGCCTTCAAAGCAAACTTAGTATTGGCAATGACATGAGCTACTTTAATTCCATTTTC
>JARGGF010000498.1 GCA_029210905.1 Bacteroidales bacterium
AAAGATTAATACCGATTCATTGAGTGTTCCTCATCCATTTATGCATCAACGGAGATTTGTTTTGGAACCATTAAATGAAATTGCGCCTGATTTTATTCATCCATCATTAAAAAAGCCTGTACTTAATTTACTGCTCTTTTGCAACGATGCAATGAATGTAAAAAAACTCACAGGTAAAGATATTTTAAGCTCTGTGGCGTAATTGTTTATGTTTTGTAAAGAAATATATTTTTTTTAGCCATCCTATCAGATACTTATGATTATTTAAGTAAATTTGCAAACATTTTTTAAACATTAAATAATTTATATAATGGCAGAAACATTAACAGAAACGCTTCCATACAAAATAAAAGATATAAATCTGGCTGATTTTGGAAGGAAAGAAATTAAACTGGCAGAAACAGAAATGCCTGGTTTAATGACATTACGTGCCCGATATGGTAAAGATAAACCTCTAAAGGGTGCTAAAATTATGGGTTCCCTGCACATGACTATCCAAACGGCTGTATTAATCGAAACCTTGGTAGAATTAGGTGCTGATGTACGTTGGGCTAGTTGCAATATATACTCAACTCAGGATCATGCTGCATCTGCTATTGCAGCGGCTGGTGTACCTGTGTTTGCCTGGAAAGGTGAAACTTTAGCTGAATATTGGTGGTGTACTGAGCAAGCCTTAATCTGGCCTGATGGTAGTGGCCCGGACCTAATTGTTGACGATGGTGGTGATGCTACCATGATGATTCATATTGGTGTTAAGGCTGAAAAAGATGCTTCAATTCTTAACAAGAGCAACCTTCCTGAAGATGAACAAGAACTATTTAACGCACTAAAAAAATCATTAACTGTTGATAATCAGCGTTGGACAAAAATTGCTAAAGTGATTAAGGGCGTTTCAGAAGAAACAACAACTGGAGTTCATCGTTTGTACCAAATGATGGAAAAAGGTGAGTTATTGTTCCCTGCTATCAATGTAAACGACTCTGTAACTAAATCAAAATTTGATAATTTATATGGTTGTCGTGAATCATTGGCCGATGGTATCAAACGTGCTACTGATATTATGATTGCAGGAAAAATTGTTGTAGTTGCCGGTTATGGCGATGTTGGAAAAGGTTGTGCCCATTCCATGAAAAGCTACGGTGCCCGTGTTTTAGTTACTGAAATTGACCCAATTTGCGCCTTGCAGGCCGCAATGGAAGGTTTTGAAGTGACTACCATGGAAGATGCTGTAGATCAAGGTAATATTTTTGTTACAACTACTGGAAATAAAGATATTATCACCATTGATCATATGTCAAAAATGAAAAATGAAGCAATTGTTTGCAACATTGGACACTTTGATAATGAAATACAGGTAGAGAAATTAGAAAAATTCCCTGGCATTGTTAAAGACAACATTAAACCACAGGTTGATTTATATAAATTCCCTGATGGCCATGCTATTGTTTTACTTTCTGAAGGTCGTTTAGTAAATCTTGGAAACGCTACCGGACACCCATCATTTGTAATGAGCAATTCATTTACAAATCAAACGCTTGCCCAGCTTGATTTATGGAAAAACAAGTACGAAGTTAGCGTTATGCGTTTGCCTAAAAAACTGGATGAAGAAGTTGCACGGTTGCATTTGGAGCACATTGGCGTTAAATTAACTAAATTATCTGCAGAACAAGCTGAATATTTGGGAGTACCTGCAGAAGGTCCATATAAACCAGAACATTACAGATATTAAAATTTACATATTTCTAATACAAAGCTGTCCATGTGGCAGCTTTTTTTATTTTTAAAAACATGAATAATAAAAACCATGATATTTATGCTTTAAGGATGCTGGATTTCCAGGCAAAATTAGACCAGATGATGAAAAAAAACAGGATGATTTCTCTGGTAAGACTGGTTATTTTTGTTCTGGCAATTACACTTTTAATTGGTTTAAAAGATTTTGGGCTTTATTTTATTTTTACAACCATCACAATTGCCTTAATTCCATTTCTGTTTTTAGTAAAATTAAATGTCAGATATGCTTTAAAAATCAGGCATCTGAAAGAATTAATACAAATAAATCAAAATGAGCTGGAAGCCATAAAAGGCAATCATTCTGTTTTTTATTCCGGAAAGGAATTTATAAATCCCGATCATGCCTATAGTTATGATTTGGATATATTCGGACAAGAGTCTATTTATCAGCTAATTAACCGAACATGTACCGGAGGTGGTGCAAGCTATCTGGCCAGGGCATTAAATCACACATTGGGGGATAGAAAGACAATTATACAAAGGCAACATTCGATTAAGGAACTCTCAGGATTGCTGGATTGGCGGCAAAACTTTCAGGCTACTGGTAGCATCGTTATGGAATCGGAAGATGAAAACCCGTCAAGCACCAGTTGGTTTAAATCAAATAGTCAATACTATTCAAATGATTCAAAATTTCATCAGGAGATTATAACATGGTTGAAAGAGCCTTTCTTATTTCTTGATAAAAAGATTATAAGTTTTCTTCTCTATCTCTTACCTGCTATTTCAATTGTTTTATTCTCTTTAATGCTGGCTGGGTTTGTTCCAATAATGGGTTTTATTGTATTTGGATTGGTGCAATTGTTATTTACAGGTAGTTATCTAAAAAGAATTAACGCAATCCAGAGCCAGATAGGGCGGAAAGTTCAATTGTTAAACAAATATGAAAGCCTGCTTAAAATAATCGAAAACAAGGATTATAAAGCTGAAATATTAACTTCAAAAAAGCAACTTTTGGTCAGTAAACATGGAAAGGCAAGTAAGGCAATAGAACAATTAAAATCTTTAGTAAAAGCGCTTGACAATAGAAACAACATTTTGTTTATTTTCTTTGCGAATGCTTACTTATCATGGGACATACAAGTTGTATTAAGGATGGAAAAATGGAAAAAGGATCATTTGACCAGACTTCCTGAGTGGCTGGATGTAATCTATGAATTTGACTTTTTATCCAGTTTTGCCACCTTTTCATACAATCATCCTGAATATGTTTTTCCTGAAATTACAGAAGGAGAATTTCAACTGGACATAAAACAAGGTGGACACCCACTAATTAATTCTGCACTACGCATTGATAATGATTTATTGATAAACGGACATAAACAATTGTTAGTGATTACGGGAGCAAACATGGCAGGGAAAAGCACCTTTTTACGCACTATTGGAGTTAATATGATATTAGCGATGTCTGGAAGTGTTGTATGTGCAAAAGGGCTGAAAATCAGCCCCATACAATTAAACACAAGCGTAAGGACAAGTGATTCAGTGCAGAAAAGTGAATCTTACTTTTTTGCTGAATTGAAACGATTGAAGTCTATTATTGATCGAATGCAAAATGGTGAAAATCTATTTGTTATTATAGATGAAATGCTGAGAGGAACAAATTCAAAGGATAAACACCATGGTTCAGAAGCCCTGATTGAACAAATAATAAGGCTGAATGGATCGGGCCTGATAGCGACCCATGATATCGCACTAGGTAGCCTGGCTGAAAAGTATCCTGATAATATAAAAAATTATCGTTTTGAGGTAGAAATTAGAAATAATGAACTGGAGTTTGATTATTTGTTAAAAACCGGGGTCAGTCAGAATTTAAATGCTACCTTCCTTATGAAAAAGATGGGGATTACAGTTTAAAAATGAAGACATAAGATAAAGGGAGAAAGAAATAGAAACATTCTTCAACTTTATCTTTTGTCTTCATCCTTTTGTCTTTCATCTTTGGCTACATCCGAACCCTTCCTGCCTTATAAAAATATTCTTTATAATAACTGTCATCCAAATCGTTCACCATAACACCCCTTCTGGTTGTAGCATGAATAAATTTATTGTCAGCAATATAAATGCCCACATGCGATACTTTTCTGCTTTTAATTTTAAAAAACACCAGGTCTCCGGTTTCCAGCTTGCGCTTGCTAATAAAGCGTACATCTTTTACCATGTCTTTTGAGGAGCGGTGCAGTTTTTTATTATAGGCCTCGTTATAAACCTGACCTACAAAGCCCGAGCAGTCTGTACCTGATTTTGATTGTCCGCCATATTTGTAGGGCACACCTTTCCATGCTGCTACTGATTTTATCAAAGTTTTATCTTCTTTTCCTTCAAGTTTTACACCCAATTTCTGTGAATAGATGGCATAAAAATCTTTTTCTGCAATTTTGTGAGTTCTGCCGCACGAACTAAGTGCAATTCCGCTAATGATGATTAACAGTAGTTGGATTGTGTAATTCGTTTTCATTTCAGATAATTTTTATATGTAAAGTAATGAAGTAAAAATATAAATAATACTTTACATTTGCAAATTACAATTTTGTCTATTTTATAGATAGAATCGCAACATACACATAATCAACAGTATACGAAAAACTGTTTTTTGTCGAAATAATTATTCCTTCCTGTTTGAAATATAATTTCGCCATTTTTCAATGGCAGTTGCCATATCATCAGGTAATTCTGAATCAAAAAACATGGTTTCTCCGCTCCTGGGATGAACAAATTCTAAAGATTTTGCATGTAATGCCTGTCTGGGCAAAATCGTAAAACAATTCTGAACAAATTGCTTGTATTTTGTAAAAGTAGTTCCTTTAAGTATTTTTTCACCACCATATTCTTCATCGTTAAACAAAGGGTGTTT
>JARGGF010000499.1 GCA_029210905.1 Bacteroidales bacterium
ACTACCTGTTAAAAAAGTATAAAAGTATTTTAATCTATTTTCAATCAGAGAAAAAACTCGCTGATTACTACGCAGAAAAACATCAAATTGAACTTGATTCCTACAACGAATTTAAGACTTATCTGCAAACAAGTAGCGGAAATATACCAGCTTATCTCGTCTGGTTGGGAAAACCATTGTATCGGTTTTCAGCAACACGCAGAATGTTGAGTTCCTATATATACAACAAGTTTGAAATTCTTGGAGGTGAATGGAATTCGTTAAAACCAAAAAAGAAAAAGCTGGTAAGTTTTATAACAATTATGGCAATTTTCTTATTTATTGTTTACGCCTTGATTTCCAAGGCTATTAATTCTTTTTTTCTAAGCATTAATACTTTTTCAACATTAGGTTTTGGCAGCATTCCCGTAAAAGGTATATCAAGGTATATGGCAATTCTTCAAGGTTTTCTGGGTTGGTTTCTACTAAGTATCTTTAGTGTTTCATTAATTAACCAGATTCTGCAAAATTGAGATATCCGATCAGTTTTGAGAAGAAATATGGTAACTTTACATAAAGAAAAACTTTATTAAAAGTATATGAAAGCTATCCCCATAATTCAAATTTTCATCCTTATGTTTTTTTCGTGTAACTCTAATAAACTACCTCTTAAAGTAGTTGATAGTCTTGATGTTAATAAATATGCCGGTAAGTGGTACGAAATTGCAAGGTTGCCCAATTCTTTTGAAAAAGGACTGGAATGTGTAACAGCCAATTACACTTTATTAGAAGATGGGAAAATTGAAGTCCTAAACCAGGGACATTCAATAGCCGATCATTCTAAAATTGAAACAGCAAAAGGCAAGGCGCATATCCCCAACCAAAACGAGCCATCAAAACTTAAGGTTACGTTTTTTTGGCCCTTTTATGGCAATTATTGGGTAATTGAACTTGATAAAAATTATCAATATGCCCTTGTGGGTGAACCTGCAAGAAAATACCTATGGATACTTTCAAGAACTCCGGAACTTGATGAATCTTCTTATAATCTATTGATTAACATAGCAAAAGAACAAGGTTTTGCCACTGAAAAATTAATTAAAGTTAACCAGGATTGCCAATAATCCATGTCTCACCTTTCTTTTTCTTTTATTATTTTTTGCTGCGACTTCAAACACTATTTTACAGGTTCTAAAGCCGATTTTCAGTCATTCAGTTCTTTTCCTATCAAATTATGCCCAGGATAAAATATTTTTGAGAAGAAAAATTAATTATCATGGACTATAATAATTTAACTGCCCCTTGTGGAAAAGATTGTTTTAATTGCCCTTTATACATAGGGGAAGAAAACAAAGAAAACAGAGCAAATTTTCTGAAAAGGAATAATTTTACTGAGGATAAATACCAGTGCAAAGGATGCCGGACTAATAATGGTTATTGCCCTGGTCTTGAAATACTTGGAATTGATGGACATTGTAAAATGTTTGCTTGCATCCAGGAAAAAGAGGTAACATTTTGCTTTGAATGTGATGAATTTCCATGCGAACGCTTGCAGCCGCTTTCAGATAGAGCTGAGCGGGTCCCCCATGCTTTAAAGATTTTCAATTTGTGCATGATTCAAAAAATGGGTGTTGAAAAATGGGCTAGCGAATATTCAAAAAAAATATACACAGATTATTACACCAGAAAACTGGATTCGTGCATGTAGGCAGGCATCCGAAAACTGCATTCATATTAATTATGCAGCTTTTTGCATAAAGCTAACAGAAGAATTTGCGAAAAAGTCTCTAAAAATTCTTCTAATCAAAAGCAATATTATGAGGAATTTCATTAATTTGGCTATCTCCAATTTAGTTTGTATGAAACTTAAAGATTTGTTAACCATTAATCAAAATCCTGAGTTTAGAAACTCCCGCCTGGCAAATCAAAAAAATATCCTATTGATGCTAACCATTGGTGGATCAGTATTGGTGATAATGTGGCAATTTCTTGATAGTTTTTACTTAAAAAGTTCAGATACTCGTCTGCTCTGGTTAAGAATGATTACGGTGGTTGTATATAATTTAAACCTGTTGGTCGCGTTTTACCGGAAAAAACCAAAGGCAATAAAGCAACATATGATTGCAGGCTTTTATTTTGGGTCGATTTTTTACACTTTTTTAGCAATTTATACCGGAGCCAGTCAAAGCCCCTATTGGTTTGGCCTGTTCTTTAATATCATCGCATGGTTTGTACTTATGCCTTATAGCTTTTCTGAAATGATTGCCCACAGTTTTGCTTTTATAATAATTTATATATCAGGACAATACATTCAAAGAGAATATGAAGTAGTAAATTTCGAAATGGCCAAGATTACCTTCCTTTTTGCAGGAACTTTATTTGTGAGCTTTTTGGGAACTTATATCAGTAATAAGCTTGATGCCGAAAACTTTATGATTAGAAAAGCCTTAAAGGAAAAAAATGATGAATATCTGGCTATTAATGAGGATTTAATAAATGAAATAGAAAAGCATCAGATAACTGCGAACCAACTCGCAGAAAACCAGCGCTTTTTAGACAATATTTTATCAAATGCACCTATTATTATTTGGAGTATTGATCTTGAAGGAAAATATACCTACTCACAATATAAAGGCGAATCAGGATTAGAACCGCATGCAAGAATAGGTAAATCTGCCCTTGAGGTTTATAAAGGGACTAAAATTGAAAATTTCCTTAAAAAAGTTTTGGGAGAGGAGCTTAGAAACGAAATATTAAAAGTAGGTGAAATTTATTATGATACACGGGTGTCGCCAATTTATAATACCGATGGAGAAAAGATTGGATTTATGGGCGTTTCGTTGGATATTACAGAAAGGATAAAGGTTGAGAACGAACTAAGAAAATTTTCTCAGGTTTTGGATCAGGCCCCTGGTGCCGTATTTATTATTGACAAAAATTCAAATTTTGAATACGTTAATCCCGAATTTTCCAGAATTTCAGGATATTCAAAATCTGATTTACTTTATAAAAATATTAACGATACGCTTTACAGCGGAAACATACCAGAATCCAGAAAAAGTATTGTGGAAACCCTGGTTTCAGGAAAAAAATGGCAGGGCGAATTACTTACCATCAATAAAAATGGATCCAGTTATTGGGCTAATACAACAGCATCTCCATACAAGGATGAAAATGAGCACATTGCAGGCTACATTGTGATACAACAAGATATTACCGAAAAGAAAAAAATGGAAGAAGCGCTGCAATTGAGCGAAGAAAGGTACCGCATGCTTGTTGAAAACTCGCAGGATGGAATTTGTATTGTACAGGGCGGAAAATTTAAGTTTGTGAATAAGGCTTTGTGCAGAATGTTGGGCTACACAAACGAAGAAATTTATAACATGCCAGGATTGAATATTTTTCACTCATCGGAGCATGAAAAAATATCTATGGTTTATGAAAATAAAGTGGAAGGAAGATTTTTATCAAGAAATTACACTTTTCAAATGCTTGCAAAAGATGGTAATATTGTTGAAGTTGAAGCCCAAACATCAAGCTATAATTTCGAAGGAAAACCGGCAGGATTTTTAACACTTCGCAACATCACACACAGTAAAAAAATACAACAAGCCCTTCGCGAAAGTGAAAAAAAATACCGTGAACTTACCGAAATGCTTCCGCAAACAGTCTATGAACTTGATCTTCAGGGACAGATTACCTACATGAACCAAACTGGTTTCTCAAAATTGGGTGTTGATCAAAGCGATTATGGCACCTCCGCATTTCAATTCATTTTGCCTGAGCAGCACGATAAAATGCGCACCAACATGAAAAGAAGCATTGAAGAAAATTATTATACGCCAGGAAATGAGTATACAATTGTAAAAAAGAACGGTGAAAGAGCTCCGGTAATGATTTTTGCTGCACCCATGATTGTTGATGGGAAAATTACTGGTACAAGGGGCATTATTTTAGACATGTCGGAACACGAAGCCATGAAAAAAGCACTTCGCGAAAGTGAAGAAAAGTACAGAACTTTGATAGAGAAAGCAGAAGACGGTATAATAATAACCCAACAGGGTCATTTTAAATTTGTAAACCGGGCTTTCTGCCAAATGATGCAATATTCTGAAAATGAATTAATTGATAAACCATTTTTAGATTTTGTTTCTAGTGAAGATCACGCAATTATGCAACATTATAATAAAAGAAGAATTGCTGGCGAAGATTTTCAGGTAATGTACCGAAGCAAAATAAAAAGGAAAGATGGCAAATACTTACATATTGAATTAAATACAAGAACATCGCAGTTTGATGGAAAACCGGCTGCTTTTATTATTACACGCGATATTACAGACCGATTGAAAACAGAAGAAGAATTACGTGTTGCTAAAGAAAAACTGGAAGTATTGAATAACAATCTTGAAAACAGGATTCAGGAAAGTTCACAAAAACTTATTGAGGCAAATACCCAACTTATTAGGCTGCAAAAAGAAAATCTGCAATCGCAATTTGAGGTGCTCCGCCAGCAGGTAAACCCACATTTTTTATTCAACAGTTTAAATACCCTTTCGTCGCTTATGTATCACAATGTTGATGCGGCGGCAAAGTACATCCGTCAATTATCACAGGTTTACCGCTATGTGTTGGAAAACAGCAACAACGAACTGGTTACGCTGAAACA
>JARGGF010000049.1 GCA_029210905.1 Bacteroidales bacterium
CAATCGTAGATTGGAAAAATTCATTGAATTTTTCGGGTTAATTTTGTCATAGATTATAAAGCAGACACTAGTTATCCATAAGATATAAAACAATTATTAAACAACATGATTATCAGAAAAGCTACATCAAAAGATGCCCAATTTATCAGCCCTCTTCTTTTATTAGCTATGCAGGATATTGTTTTTCAAATAATTGGAATGAAACAAGAAAATAAGGCACTTGAATTTTTGCTGCACTTTATAAAAAAAGAAAATAACCAGTACTCTTACCAAAATTGTTTTGTGGCTGAAGAAAATTATAAAGTTATAGCTGCCGTTAATTTATACGATGGATCAAAGTTGAAAGAATTAAGAAAGCCCATCATTGAATATGTTCATAAATGCTTTGGTACAAATCTTCAGATTGAGGATGAAAGCGGACCTGGTGAATACTACATTGATTCCCTGGGAGTTAGCCCTAGCTGGCAGGGCAAAGGAGTAGGAACAAAATTATTACAGTTTTTGATAAATGAGTATGTTAACCTTAATAAGCAGACACTAGGACTTCTGGTTGATGAAAATAATCCAAATGCTAAAAAATTGTATTTAAAATTAGGTTTTAGCCCGGTTGGGAAAACGCTATTTCTTGGTAAGCATTACGATCATCTTCAAATTAAAGGATAAACAATCTAATACTAAACATTTCTCAGCGTGGAAAATAATGGTCTGGATGGTTACTAAATTACACAAAAAAAACGCCCCTAATCCGGGGCGTAAATCAATATGCAAATCTAAAAAAATCAGTTTTTTTTATCCACAGCTGCTTTCTTCAACAGCTTCCTCGTTATCATCCGATTGTTCAATTTCTTTTGGATAATTGATTTTCCATCTATTTAAACCACCTTTGAGTACATAAACTCTTTTAAAATTCAGTTTTTTAAGTGCTTCAGCTCCAAGTACTGCACGCTCCAGGCTGTCGGAGTATAAAAACAATCTTTCATTCTTATTTTCCAGTTTTTTTGAAAATTCCAAAAGTCCCCTGGGAATGTTTATTGCTTTGCTGATGTGTCCTTCAGCAAATTCATTTTCCTCTCTGCAATCAACCAATACAAAGTAGCCATTATTTTCAAATTGAGATTTTAATTCTTCCTGGCTAATATATTGAACCTCTGTGGAAGGAAGCTGGCCCCTCTCCTTAGTGTTTATATTTTCTTGTTCTTTAGAACAAGAAAAAACTGAAAAAAGAATCAATACTACAAATATGGTTTTAAAGCTTTTCATTTTGCGTTATTTTATTAATATTCAATCAATTATAAAAAGGCTACAAGCCTTTCCACTCATTGTATGACCCATCATAAACTTTAACGTTGGGGTAATTTAAAATTCCAGTTAAAACAAAAAACATAGTACCAGCCCGTGAACCAGACTCACAAGAAACAATTATTTCTTTATTACTACTTACTCCTGCTTTAGCAAATAAAGCTTGTAGCGAAGCTTTGTCTTTAAAATTATATTTTGAGGTAACAATTTCTTCCTTAGGGATATTAATAGAGCCAGGAATATTACCAGCTTTAAAATCCTCAGCTTTTCGAGCATCAATAATTATGGTAGATGCCCCTTTCAGCTTTGAACTAACGTAAGCTTTATTTGCAAAAAGGCTTTTGTTAACCGAAGGGGTAAAAGTGGTTTTTGTCAGGGTAGTTTTTGCATTTGTTATTGGCCCTCTTACAGCCATCCAACCACCAAGTTGTCCATCCAGGATTGATACATTTTTAGCCCCTAAATAGGTTAAAACCCAGTAAACCCTCCCTGCATTTACACCAGTTTTGCAGTACAAAACTATTTCTGCATCTTTACTAACTCCATTTTCACCAAAAATTGCTGCAACCTGCTCAGGGCTTTTTAAAATCCCTTTGATAGTTCCGGGTTTTTCCAATGTTTTGCTATCAATATTAATAGATCCTTTAATATGCGTTTTCGCATAATCATCAGCACTTCTTGTATCAATAATAACAACCCCTTTTTTGGCCTTAAGGTCTTTTGCTGAAATCAATTTTTGCGCAAAAGCAACCTGGTTAACTATTAATGAAACAAGTATTAAACTTATTATTACCTTAATATTTTTCATAATTCTTTTTTTTTGTCAATTCTCTAACACTACTTTGGTAAAACATGATGTTGTACTAAAAATCACTTTTCCCATCACGCTACCAAAACGAACTTTTCTGGCGATTAAAATTTCACCTGTAGTTGAACCAAAATGGCATCGTTGTCGATTTCAGCTCCTTTTTCAGCTTTGTATTGATAATTTACCTGAATTCTTGTCCAGTCGTTGAAAAAATAATTCAACCCAAAAGTGTAGATGTACATATTATTGTCTTCGATATCCTTGTCGGTATCAAAAAATTCCCATTTTACAACTGGTTGCAAATTGAAATTTGTTTTATACATAGCTTGAACAAAGGCCCCGCTTCTTTTTTCACCAAGCGTTAGTGGATCAGCACCGCAACCACCTCCGGCTGCCCGGTTGTAATCTCCTTCATCGTAAATATATTCACCCTGCAACAGAAAATTGCCTGCATTAACTTCTAATTCAGCACCATAAGAGGTTCTTGTATCCTCATTTGTATTTGGATAACCATATCTAAAACTGGCACCAACACTCAAAAAATCAAGGGGTTTAAAAACAATACGACCAATAACATCTTTCATATTATTGTTATCGCCAATACCAAGTCCACGTCCGTTCATTAAAGCCAGTGCATAACGGAACTTGGTTTCATTAGTTCCTCCAAGCAACATTAAACCCATGTCGCGCTGTGGAGCTACAAGTTGATCAGCAACCATCGACCTTTCGATGGTATGTAAGGCATTACAAGCCGTATTTACTTCCAATCCAAAAGGTTGTTTAAACGAACCCATTGAAACTTTTGCCCATTTAAATCTTTTATACGAGATAAAAGCATCCAATAAATAAGGATAACCTGACTGGCTTACAAATGCACTATTTTCCATTACAACGTAGTAAGAAAAATCGTAAGGAATGTCGCCCATTACGCCAATTCTGGCACGCTTAAATTTGAATGTGTTTGAAGCAGGGCTGGTCATATGATATTCATATTGCGGCTGAATAAAGCCAAAAACTTTTATTTTGCCATTGTCGTCATCTGATGGTTCTTCACAACCCTGACCAAAAGAACTCAAGGATGGAAGAAAAAACAACAAGGCACAAAATGCAACTAATATTTTTTTCATATTTATCTAATTTTTATAGCTCGACCGGGTTTTGTAATAGAACATAACTTCCCCATTTTACAAAATCAGTCTGGTTGATTTTATAATCTAAAACACAGATAATAAAGGTGTTAGTCAAACAGACTAACACCTTCATAATTATCTTTACTTAGTTACGGTTGATAAGTTTTTAGGATTTGAATCACCACCCCACTGGTTTGATGACCAGGCAGCGCTACTGTGATTAAGGCCATTCATTCCGAAAAGCAATGAATAAGCGTCATAACCTAAAACATTCAAATAAGCAGTAATGATAGCAGAAGTTTGACCAGTATAGCAATAAGTTACCACTTTACGTGTAGGATCAATATTCTTTATATAATCATCAGCAATTGTTAAAGGGTTAATTCGGTAAGCCCCATCAAAATGGCCGAAAGCAGTATAATCATCAACTGAAAAATAATTATTAATAAAATAATTACTAGGAGAATCTAAAACATCACTTCCATTAACTGTTTTAAACCCATTGGCAAAAACTGTTGCTACTCTTGCAGCTAGTATTGTTGCTCCGTCGCCAGCCTCTGTTAATGCAGGAGTGTCGTACTTAACAGTTGCAGGAGCCGCAGCAGTTGTCCAGTTGCTGTTTCCAACGGCAATATCACCAACTTTAGTAGTCCATTTATCAAGAGTTGAATTCCAGCCACTCATCCCCCACTTAAGAGCCTGAGCATCAGGATGTCCAGCCAGTCTTAATAAAGCAGTAGCATAACATGCAGTTTGACCTGTATAACATACCATAAGAATTCTTTTATCACCCGCGTTTGCAGCTTCGGTTAAAATACCGCTAAAAGCAGCTACATTATGAGCACCAGTAATATGTCCTGCAGCAAAATCTGCAGTACTTCTAATATCAATGATATAAAAATTGGCAGCCCAACCTGCTACATCAGCATCAGTTGCTGGTGCACCGGTAACAAACTTAATTGGATCACCTGTTGCCGGAGTGTAAGCAAGCACATCACTTATATCCATATGGTTGGCGGTTAAATAATTTGCCAAAGTTGTACTTGCTGGTTCTACTTTTTCCTCATCCTTGCAGCTTGTAAAGATAAAAGCTGGTATTAATAACAAAGCGATTAAATAAAATGATAATTTTTTCATGTTAATTTTTTTAAGTTGTTAAATTATTGATATATATTTCCATCAACAAGCTGCCAGCTATTCTTCGGCCTTTTGTTGCTTTGACTCGTAGGCCAAATAGCCACCTTCGAGATTTTTTACATTTTTATAACCAAGCTCCATTAATGTTTTGGTTGCAAGCGCTCCTCTTGAGCCCTTCTTGCAATAAATAATAATATCGCTTGTATCTGCAGGAGCATACATAAATTGATCCTGCCAAAACTGTTCTTTTGCCACCTTAAATTCAATTACGCCCCTTGGAATATTTACCGATCCTGGTATGTTATCTTCATCAAATTCACCTGCTTGTCTTACATCAATAAGAACGTATTCTTTCCCTGCTTCCTGGTAGGACTTAACAAATTCTTCTACTGATATTTCAACAATTGAAGTTTTGGTTTTTTCCACCAGCTCATCGGTGCTCTTGTAAAGTTCAGCCTTTTCATTACATCCGGATTGGAAAAACATTCCAGGCAAAAAACAAATGATTATTGCAGATTTTAATTTTGTTTTAAATATTGTATTTTTCATATCTTTTTATGATAAACAGTCAATAAATTCAGATTTTTTTTCTGCAACAAAATTGATAAATAAGGGCATCTGCTCAAAGAAAACGGAGCTAAGATAACCTTGCTTTTAATCTGATATAGATTGGTTAAAACTTGATATAGATCATAAAAGTTGATGATATAATTAGTAACTTTGCATTACAAACCTGTATTTATTTAACTATATCAATATATAAACTTTAGAATAGAAGGAAGTAAATAAAAATGACAACAATAGGAAGTATCAATACGTGTACTGTAGGGCTCGACAGATGTAATTGTTTTGAGTCGCTGAGTGATGAAGAAATGAAGCTGTTGAATGAAAATATTGTAGAGGTAAAGTTTAAAAAGGGAGAAACAATTTGCAAACAAGGATCTTTTGCATCACATGTTATGTATTTATGCAAGGGTTTGGCTAAAGTTTATATGGAAAACCAGAATGAAACTTTAATACTAAAAATCATACCTGCAGATAATCTTGTTGGTTTAACTTCTTTATTTAATGGCAATAATGTTTTTCAATACAATATTTCAGCTTATGTTGACTCCGTGGTTAAGTTGATAGACATCAATGCATTTCGTGAAATCATTAACAAAAATGCGAAATTTGCTACTGAAATAATACAAATTATTAATTCCAACACAGTACAGACTTACGGACGCTTTTTTTGCCTTACCCAAAAGCAATCCTATGGCCGGCTGGCTGATATTATCCTCTGCTTATCTGATAGAATATATAAACAACGAAGTTTTGAATTATTGCTCTCAAGAAAAGATTTTGCCGAGCTTTCCGGAATGACTACAGAAACAGTAATTCGGATGTTGAAAAAGTTTAAAGATGACGAACTTATTGAAATTGAAGGCAAAAATTTCACGATTAAAAACTACGATCTACTAAAAAAAATTAGTGATTACGGGTAATTTTTATCGCCTATATATTTAAAACTGTTACTTTTAGGATGCAAAAATCAAATTATATCAATTAATTGATTAAAAGTTAAAATCCTATTGTATGAAAAATTACCTCGAAAGCAACTACAATCTTGAAGATCATAACCTTGTTTCCGTTATAGATGAACTACCATTGTGGTCAGCACCTTTTGGTTTGTCTTTGTTAGATCATGTTCAGTTAAAAAAAGAAATCAACGCTCTGGATATTGGTTTTGGAACAGGGTTCCCCTTGCTTGAATTAGCCATGCGACTTGGAAACTCGAGCAAGGTGTTCGGAATAGATCCCTGGCAGGCTGCGATAGATCGTACAAAACAAAAAATCACTCAAATTGGTATTAGTAATATAGATATTATTAAAGGAGTAGCCGAAAAAATCCCACTACCTGATAATTGTATCGATTTGTTAATCAGCAACAATGGAATAAACAATGTAACTGATCTGAATAAAACATTAGAGGAGTGCTCAAGGGTTGCTAAGTCGGGTGCGCAATTTGTGCTCACCGTAAATCTTCAGGAAACAATGATTGAATTTTACAATATCTACGAAGAAATTTTAATTGAGAATATGCTTGAAATTTATTTACCAGGGATCAAAAACCAGATTTACAAAAAAAGAAAACCTCTGAATGAGCTAAAAAGTCTTCTTTCTGCCAACGGATTTGAAGTTAATAAAGTAATCGAAGATAAATTCCAATACCACTTTGTCGATGGAACCAGCATGTTTAATCATTTTCTAATATCACTTGCATTTCTTGATAGTTGGAAAAATATTATCCCCAGGAAATATCAGGAGCAAATATTTGAACAAATTGAGGCACGTATTAATAATATTGCCTTGCAACAGGGCGTTTTTAGCTTAAATGTGCCTTATGTTACCATAAATTGCAGGAAAACATAAAGAGTTTATCAGGCAATTTTTTTCAATAATAATCCAAAAACTTTTAATCTGTCGTCATTCCGTTCATTTGCTAACGAAGGGAATTTGTTTATTATAGTGAAGCCATTTTTTTCAAATAACTCATCATAATCTTTTTGTGCATATGCCTGCAGCCTTTTTGTATAAACTTCTGTTTGCATGTTCTCACTGTGGATAATATAGTTGCGGATAATGGAATAATTTTCACCAGGCACCCATTGATAATCACTCAAAACAAGGTGTGGCTTTGAAGAAAAGCGGCCCTCCTCTTTTGAAATCCATGTTGGAGGAAGATTCCCCATTTCTTCAATAGTTTCAAATGAAAATAATTCAATGAATAATAAACCATCTTCAGTTAAAGCAGCATTAATATTTTTAAGTATTTTAGAGGCATCTTCTTTTGTCTGTTTATTTATCTCACCAAGAAGATTTATAGTCAAATCAAATCCTCTCCCATAATCAATATTCCTGATATCGGCCAATTGATATTCGCAATCGAGCATTAATTCAATTTTTGTAATTCTGGCATATTCTATGGCTGCAAACGCATAATCAATACCTTTGCAATGATGCCCTAGATGAGCAAGCATGTTGGTGTACAGTCCATGCCCACAACACAAATCAAGTATATTTGAAGTTTTTTCACCAAGCACTTTTTGGTGTATCCAGGCTACCTGTTTTTGAACATGTTCAAGCTTGCGGCTGGCTTCATCATGCTCCTGATTCAACTGTTCTTTAAGAGCCCTTCTGCCAAATTCTTCATTATGCCAGGGTGTTGTACTCGTATCAATGTTCTCGAGCGAAGGTGCAGAGCGGTTTACAATATCAATTATATTCATCTAATTTGTTCAAAGTGTGAATAGCTCTAATTTCGGAATAATTCCTTAATTTACCAATTACAAGCTGTATCTTTTTAAAAAAGTTGACCAACTTTGTTGTTACCACAAAACCATGCTGTTTTTCACATGCTAATTTTTTGAAGATCCACAAAATATGTCCTACTTTTAAGCAATGATTTTGTTACAGCGTTAATTATTAAAATAACTGGTTTTGAGAAATCTGATAAAGTCTATCCGTGCTATATATTTTACTGAAAGGTTTTTTTATATGGGAAGCCTGGTGGTTCTTATTTTCATCTTTGGCCATTTTTTCCCTTTTATTTATCTAATTGCAAAAGCTATGCTTGTATTATTTCTGGCTGCATTTGCTTTAAACATTGCCTTGTTATTCAGTAAAAAAGCACCCATCAGGGCCGAACGTAAAATGGCCGAAAGGTTATCAAATGGCGATGATAACAAAGTAACTCTTTATATTAGAAACAGTTATAATTTCGAGGCAGGTTTAAAAATTATTGATGAAATACCTTTTCAGTTTCAAATCAGGAATTTCGAAATCAAAATTTCATTAAAACCATCTGGAGAAAAATTTGAAAGCTACATACTCAGGCCTGTTGAGCGGGGTGAATATAATTTTGGATTGCTTAATATTTATGTAAATCACCCGATTGGCCTAATCAACAGACGTATTAAGTGTGATTTTAATCAGATTGTTCCTGTGTATCCTTCATATATACAATTACGAAAATTTGAATTACTGGCAATTTCTAACAGGCTTACTGAAGCCGGAATAAAAAAAATCAGACGTGTAAGCCACACCTTGGAATTCGATCAGATCAGAGAGTATGTAAAAGGCGACGATTTCAGGACGATTAACTGGAAAGCCACCGCGCGAAAATCTGATTTGATGGTAAACCAATATCAGGATGAAAAATCGCAACAAGTTTATTGTCTGATAGATATGGGGCGAACCATGGAAATGCCATTTAATGGCCTTAGTCTGCTTGATTATGCCGTTAATTCAAGTCTTGTAATTTCAAATATTGCCATGTATAAACAGGACAAGGCTGGTTTGTTGACCTTTTCAAAAAATATCCATACAATATTGCCTGCTGATAGAAATAAAATACAGATGCACAGAATTTTAGAGGCACTCTACCGCCAAAAAACCAATTTTGATGAATCTGATTTCGAAAATGTTTACACCACCATAAAAAGAAAGATAAAACAACGCAGCCTGCTCCTATTGTTTACCAATTTTGAATGGGAAGTTTCTTTATCCCGGCAAATGCGTTTTCTAAGACAGCTTAATAACAATCACCTGCTGATAGTTATCTTTTTTAAAAACACTGAAGTGAATAGCCTGATAAGGGAAAAGTCTGGTTCTGTTAACGATGTATACGTTAAAACAATAGCAGAAAAATTAATGTTTGAGAAAAAACTAATCGTAAAGGAGTTGAAAAAATATGGTATTCAAAGTATTTTAACTGAACCCGAAAATCTTACTGTGAATACCATTAACAAGTACCTGGAGTTGAAAGCTATGGGGAAAATATAGCATTACATTGCAAGTACTCCTTGTTCATATTTTGGTTGTTTTTCTTTTTCTAACTGATCAAAAAGCGAAGGATAATCTTTATCAAATTGTTGTAAAATAGTTGTAACAATAGCCTCGCGCATAAATTTTGAGCGGTTCTCTATTTTATATTTTTTACAGTAACTTTCCAAAGCTTTTTTTTCCATCTCATTGAAAAGGAAATTCATTTTATGCTTACGTAATAATTTACTGTCCTTATAATTTGTTCTAGCCATCTTCTTTAAAACTAGTTATTATTCACAAAACTATATATTTTAATTTAAGAATTCACTGGTTCTATGTCATCAGGTGCATGAATTTATCAACAGCCCACTGTTAATAATGATATATATAACTATGAATATCAATGAATTGAGGCATGTTGTTAATAGGTGTTAATTATTTCTAAAAGTAACGAATTCTGTACTTTTGTAGCATAAGTAGTTCTTTTAACCCACATTATTTTTGGGTTTTTCTACCCATAAACGACTTTAACCCTCGCGAAGGCAATAATGCGGGTTAAGGAGAAATTAAAAATCTGAAAGATTGAAAGTCTTTTTTTTAAAAAAAATATTGGTCTCTAGGGTTAAGTTTGGGTCGGGAAAAGGGATTTTTTACACAAATTATCGATAAAAAGAAAATTATTGCTTAAAAAGGAAACTTTCCAATAAAGAATTTTCACCTAAAAATCATAAGAATTGCCATTATAAGGCTGGACAGAATGCAAATACTTATTCCTAAGGAAGAAATATTCTAAAAAAATTATTTGTGCGCAGAAAATTATTTTGCAAGGGCTGGTTTCCATCCATACAGGCCTGATTTCAAGCTCAGTACATTGGTTTTGCCAAAGTTAACATGCATGATATTCATTAATATAAAACTGTCGTTTCCATGCCTGCAGCAAAGCACAATTGGAACATCCTTTTTCAGTTTGTCAATTTCGTTAATGATATTTGTAACAGGAATCCAATCCGACAAAATATCAACATCCTTCAAAAGGTTTTCGAGACTAATGTCGACCAATTGAAAATTCATACCATTTTCAATCCAGGCATCAAGTTCTGCAGGGGAAATTATACTGGTATTGTTCACAGCGAAGGCCTACAAAATTCTTCGTAATCTATTAATTCTTCAACGTCGAAATTCTCATCGTTTCGTTTGATATTAAATGTAAAACCACTACTATTAAGCATGTTATAAACAAATACCTTCCCGGATAATACTTCGCCTAGTCCAGTGATCATTTTAATTGCTTCAGCGGCCTGAATTGAACCAATAATACCAACCAATGCACCAAAAATGCCAATACCTCCTGAGTTAAGTATCTTCTCAGATCTTGGCGGGTAGGGATACAAGCAACGATAGCTGGGTCCGTTATTATAGTTAAACACAGAAACCTGGCCTTGATATTTATATAGTGCTGCATGTACAAGTGGCTTTTTAAGAATGATACAAGCATCATTTAGTAAATAGCGTGCAGGTAAATTATCAGTGCAATCCACAATGATATCGTAATCCTGAATTATTTTCAGAACCCTTTCATCAGTAAAAAGAATATTGTGAATATTGTATTTAAGATAAGGATTATAATCCATAAGTTTGCTTCGGGCAACAATTGCTTTCTGCATCCCTACATCTTTTTTTGTATACAATATCTGTCTGGGAAGGTTATTCTCTGTGATTAGATCATTATCTCCAATTCCCAACGTTCCAACTCCGGCTGCTGCAAGGTATTGCAACACAGGGGCTCCTAAGCCACCTGCACCAACAACCAGGGCTGATGCCTTCTTCAGTTTCTCCTGCCCAGCTTGTCCTATTTCCTCCAGACTAATGTGTCGGGTATATCTGTTAATTTCCTGTTTACTAAGTACTTGTTCGCTCATTTAAAAAGTCCTAAACCAATAATTAAACGTAAGTGATTACATTGAAAAACGTCTGATGACTGAAAATGTTCAAATAATCTATAACAAAATGTTCTATTACCAAATTTTCAGTAGAATCAGTAAAACAGCACAAATATAACAAACATGCTCTAAATATTAGTGTTATCTGCCCAAAATTATTTAAAGCGGTTAAAACCTGCCTGGAAGAACTGGATTATATTCTTTTCAAAGCAGTTTCATAAGTTTAATGACAAGGGATGAGAATTTTCAATTCTTTACAATGCGAAGTTTTATAGTTAATAATACTCAAATTAATCTAAATTGTACCAAAAAACTGGCATGGATTAGTCGGCATAATAATGAATTTCTTCGGAAAGATTTTTTAACCAAAGTTCTTTTTTTGTTAAACGCAAAATTAAATAAAATTCTGTAATGCTTCCAGATGCTGCCGTATAATCCAGGCGCAATTGGTTTTGCCCTATTAATTCCCAATTTCCATTGTAATTAATTGCAACAGCATCATAAATGATGCTGTTTGAATAACTTCCATTTTTTTCAAAACTTAAAAGCCATCCTTCAAAATCAGCGGAATGCTCAATGCCAGTCTCAAGATTACGCGAAAACTCAACTTTCCATTCCCTTGAAAGCCTTTTTTTTACAGAAATTAATGAAAAAAGTGGCCCGTCCTCAAATTTTGAGCATGCTGATAAAACCAATACAATTATTAATAAGAGCGCTGTAATTTTAGAAAGCAAAATTGTTTTCATGAATTAAAAGTTGAAATTTATTTTTATATTGCAATTATCCTACACATTGTTTAAAAAAACAATTATTTCTATAAATTTTATCTTATTTTACATCACTACCTTTCACAAATATAAAAATATCTATATAATTTGCGTAATGAATAGCACTTTATGGGCAGAAACTCCAATTCTAATAAACGGAAAAATAAGTTTGGCAATTGCCCCTCTTATCATTTCGGCAAGCAGGGCAACCGACATTCCTGCATTTTATGCTATCCAATTTATTAATTGCCTGAGAAAAGGTTACTTATACTGGACAAACCCGTTCA
>JARGGF010000004.1 GCA_029210905.1 Bacteroidales bacterium
GCCAGAAATGCTCGGCCAATTCCCGCATCTACGTTGAGCGTCCGGTCTACCAGGACTTTATCGACCGGCTCGTCGAGGTCACCGATAAGATTGAAATCGGCGATCCCACCGAGCGCAGCGTCTTCCTGGGCCCGGTGGTCAATCAGTAAATACAACTTATTCAGCCATTAGGTTAACTCATATCCCATCTGGAGTAGTTGTAACCTGTCAGGATCAGAAATCGCAGTTAAAAAATTATGATAAAGCACTAAAAGAACTAAGATCAAGAATTTACGCTATTGAACAACAAAAATATCTTGATGAAATTTCGTCAAAGAGAAAAACCATGGTGTCCACTGGCGATAGATCGGCTAAGATTAGAACATATAATTACCCTCAGGGAAGAGTGACTGATCATAGAATTAACTTAACAATGTACAATTTGCCTGCCATTGTAAATGGCGATATTGGTGAAATTATTGAAAAATTACAAATTGCAGAAAATGCTGAACGATTAAAAGAAAGTGAAGTTGAAGCATAATTAACTATAATTTTGTATATTAGATTAAGTTTAACTGCAAGGAGAAAAATTTAATCTCTTAAATTATATTTAATACTAATTATAAAATTTTCAGCATTTAACCCCCAATAGCATGAATTACATTGACTTATCAATAGAAATTGTTAAAAAAGAAAGCTTTCTTTGTATCGGACTTGATAGTGAAATTGAAAAAATTCCTGAATTTTTACTTGAAAAAGAAGATCCGGTATTTGAGTTTAACAAACGAATTATAGATGCCACAAATGATTTGGCCGTAGCTTATAAAATAAATACCGCATTTTACGAAAGCCGGGGATTAAAAGGATGGGAAAGCCTTAAAAAAACAGAGGATTATCTCAAAAATTTTCCTGAAATATTATCCATAGCTGATGCAAAAAGAGGAGATATTGGAAATACATCAGAACAATATGCCAAAGCATTTTTCAAAAACTTAAAATTTGATGCGATTACAATTGCTCCGTATATGGGGGTTGATTCAGTGAGTCCTTTCCTTTCTTTTAAGGATAAATGGGTTATTCTACTTGCCCTGACTTCTAATGTGGGTGCAAGCGACTTTCAATTCAACTATATTACTGAATCTCAAGAATATCTATATGAGCAAATTATTCGAAAATCTTCAGAATGGGGAGATAAACAAAATATGATGTATGTAGTTGGTGCCACACAAGCAGAACATTTGGTAAGGATTAGAAAAATAATTCCAAATCATTTTTTACTTGTTCCTGGTGTTGGTGCTCAAGGTGGCAGTCTTGAAAATGTTGCAAAATTTGGTATGAACAAAAGTTGCGGATTGCTTGTAAATTCTTCCCGGGGCATTATTTTCGCGGGTACTGATGGAAATTTTGCCAACAAAGCCCGTGAACAAGCCATTGAAATTCAACAGGAAATGAAAATATTATTAAAGAAATATTTATAAAAAAAGGGAAAGAAAACTTTCCCTTTTTTTATAAATATTTATTATTCATCAATTATCTGCTTTTCCCAACAAAAGATAAAACGCCTACTGCACAGGATTTTTTCCCTTCCACACCTTCTTTAAATCTTATCGAAACGTAATAGGTCCCGGATTTCTGACAAATAAAATCGAATCGATTATTTGTTTTTGGATCATTTGTTGATTTTGTGACCATATAAGGTGCTGAATCTTCAGGATGTTTTGCATCAAATAAGGTAAGTATTACACTACTTTCATAACCAGATTGGGCGCAAAGATTAAATCGATAATGGGTTCCATTATTTAAAACAACGGCCCATTTGGTACCTGAATCATTATCTTTACCTTTTCTTAATTTGGTGTTAAAATCACGAAGATAAATGGCTTTTCCATTATTTGTAGCGCAATTGTAAACAACTTGCTGCTTACACTGGGCATTTACCTTTTCGCCTCCGGCACCAATTATGAACGCGATAAATATTAAAGAAAAAATTACTCTGTTCATATTACAAAGAGATTAATTTATTACGAATACTTTCTGTTAAGGATACTATTGTATTGAGTTGATTTACTGACATAGTTACAACAGTTTTATCTTTAGGGATTACTACAATAATTCCATCTATTTCCTGTGTTGTAACTTCGCCAGTTTCCACTGTTATATCTACAGGTTCATATGCCATCTTTAATTTTTCAAAATCAGCGGCTAATAATTCAAAATTTTTATCCTGGACTTTATAAACCTGTAATATTTGATTAAGCATTTCTACAATTACTTTTTGTTCACCTATTCTTTCCTTCAGCTCTTTACTGTCGCTACCATTTTTTACTATTTGAGTAACAAGATATAAACCTTCAATCCAAACTCCGGTAACAACAAGTGCACTTAAATTACTTCTGTTATTTTTCCTTAAATGGTCATCCATCTGATGGAAACTGTTCACTGAAAGGAACATTAGAGAATCCATATTCTCATTATTAGTGGCAAGTCTTTTAAGTGTCTGGAAATCAAAGAATTGACCAATATTTAGATCGTCTGAGATATTGCGGATGGTGGCCAAATAATTAATAATTTCATTGGTTTGTGCATAAACATTTAGATAACCTAAATCCGCACTTAATACACCTAATCCTAATGCCTTCTTAAAATTGGTATCATAATCATCAGCTTTTTCAGGAGAAGCCAGATAGCTCTTTGAAAAAGGTATGCCCACATCGTTAATTAAAGCAGCCATTTCCACTGGCGAAGGCAAACTCTGGATAATTTTATCTATCTCGCCTTCAGGAATAGCTGTAACGTCATCGTTTATTAAACTATCTATATTGATATTTTCGTCATTCCCACCATTACATTTACTAAATGCAAGTACTAAAAATCCAACTAAAACAAAATAAAACAAATTCTTAATCATGCTCTGCCAATTGCGTAATTTATTCAAAAGTAATGATTATTTTTCAAAGATATTAAAAAATAATAAGTAAAAAAATCCTATCTGCCCCAATGCGCTTTCTAAATCTTATTCTGCCTTTTTCCAAAATAATACTTTATTCCAGTTAAAATCGCCGATAAAATGGATGATCTTTTTAAGATGATCATAATAAAGTGGTATATAGAGTAAAATACTCATTATCCAGATTATCACAACATTAAACCAAAAAGTCTCGAAATAATGTCCAAATAGTATTTTCCTTGGCGCGTAAAAATGGCTTCGGAAACCAATTCCACCAAAATTATCAGGTTCGTTATAAATTGGCCTGTACTGCCTTATTAAATTATCTTTATAGCGTAATATATTATTTTTTTCATAAAGGCCTTCCAAAATATCCTGCAATTTTTCATTGGTGTAATTATGCCTTAAATTTCTGGTGTATCCGTCCTTCTTTTCATCAAGGTAATTAATTACTTTTTGCTGTTTATTATCCGCTTTATAATATATTCTGCCGTAATAACTGTCCCAGGTATCAATATGCTCATTTATCTCACTGGCAGCATCTTCATCAAAAGAATCAATATTAAGTAAATCGTAATCTTGAAATTGCATACCAGGAAGTCGCATAGATTCCTTTCCGAGTTCATTTTTCAGAAGTGCAAAATTATCTAAAACAATCTGCTTAATCGAATCATTATCAATATCTTCCATCAACTCAAGGTTTTCTGCCACCAGGTTTCTTAGTTCAGGGTAATAATAAATTTGATTATAGCTGGCGTTAGCTTTTTGAAAATCCAGTTCAAAATATACTTTTTGATACCTGTTCTTTTTAAACTGCTGCACCATGATGCTTTCATAAGCCCATCTTGAGACCATAACTTCAGCAATTAAAGGAACTTTTCCAACCGTTCCTAAAACTCTGTTCAGTTTATCAAAACTAAACATAGCTCCACCTAGTGCCATTTGTGGTATTAGTAACAATGGAATTAATATATAAATTGTAACTGCCGAATTAAAAGTGGATGAGATTACAAGCCCCATCATATTAGCAAAAACAAATGTGCTGAATAGTACCAACCAATATTCGAAATACATATCGTGTATACCAAGAATTGTATTTCCAACTAAAACAAAAAGTATTGCCTGTATTGCTGATATGGTAGTAAGTATTGCAATTTTTGAAAATAAATAAGCAGATCTGCTCAGATTCAAAAATTTCTCACGCTTTAAAATTTTTCTATCCCGGAAGATTTCTTCAGCACTAACAGTTAATCCTAAAAACAGTGCTACCACAATACTCATAAAAATATATGGTGGAATATTCTCATTTTCATAGAAAATATAAATTGAAGAATGAGGATCGGCAATATACCTGATGATATAAGACAGAATGAAGCCTAAAAGCGGTGCTTCTATAAGGTTTAAAACGATATATTGAGTATTGCTGATTTTTGACAATACATCGCGAACTGTATAAATTCTTAATTGTTTTAACCACCTTGGAATATTAAGTGCTCTGGGTGGTTCTTCTTTTACATCAACAAAATCAGGTTCTATTTTTTCATTTCTATAATATTCATCCCATTTTGCAGGTGGTGTTTTTCGAATATTTGTATATTGTCCAAATTCGTCAACTACCTGTGCTTCAACAATATTAAAAATGAGCTCAGGAGTAACATTACCACAGGTAGGACATTCTCCGACTTCACTATTTATCTGGTTATCGATCTTTTTAAAATATACTATTGCTTCAACCGGATTTCCATAATAAATCATGTGCCCACCCTGATCAAGAATAATCATGGTGTCGAACATTTTATAAATATCAGAAGATGGTTGATGTATAACAACAAATATCAATTTCCCTTTTAAGGTCAATTCGCTCAAAAGATCCATTACATTTTCAGAGTCTCTTGATGATAAACCGGATGTTGGTTCGTCGACAAATAAGATAGATGGTTCGCGGATTAGTTCAAGCGCAATATTTAGTCTTTTGCGTTGTCCACCACTAATTGTTTTATTCATTGGCGACCCTACTTTCAAATCTTTTCTCTCATGCAATCCAAGATTTATCAGGGTTTTGTCTACCAATTTTACCAATTCATCCTCAGGTTTGTCCCTGAAGCATAATTTAGCATTATAATAAAGGTTTTGAAATACTGTTAATTCCTCAATAAGTAAGTCATCCTGTGGTATATATCCAATAACTCCTTCAAGCTTATCCCGGTCTTTATGGAAATTAATCCCATTAATCACCAACTCCCCACCAGAAGGATTAGAAATACCAGCCAGCAGATTTAATAATGTTGTTTTTCCGGCACCACTGGCTCCCATAATACCAACCAGTTTGCCCTGGTTTGCAGAAAAACTTATATCTCTCAGTCCTATGTTTCCAGAAGGAAACTTGTAACTGACATTTTTAACGTTAAAACTTAATTTAGTGATGCTAATGTCAGACATATAGTTTGCCACCACATCGCTATAATAAACAGGTTTACCTTTGGGCAGTTTTATAGTACTACCTGTAGCAAAAAGGTATATCCTATTATTGTAAACCCCTAATCCATTGAGGAATACATCTTGTTTTCCGGTATATCTTAAAAAGTATAATTCAGTACTTTTAACCCTAAGTATTAAAATATTACCATCAAGCGATTCGGAAAGTATGTGATTACTAAATGTATATTCGCTATCAGTATCATTAATTATAAGTATTGATTCATCATCCTGCTCGCTTAGATCATCTTCAATAACAAAGTTTTCAATACTTTTAAACTCCTGACTGGAAATGTTAAATACATCTCCTACTGTTTTAATAATTGCCATTCTCTGTTCTGAGAATTTTCTATCGGCATTTACCAGTTCAAAAAGTCTGACCAAAACAACTATTTTTTGTTTTTGGTCGAGCTTCTTGTTAATTTTTTTACAAATACCCAGAACCTTAACTGATTCATTAACAGAAACCAATCTTTTCGAAGACTGGCCAGATTCATCTTTATCGTCAGGATCTCCCACTTTACTTTTAAATAAAGCGAGGTACTCTTTAACTGCATCTTCATTTAACTGTGATGTAAGGAAACTTTCGACAAAGGCCATTTCATTGTGTTCAACTCCCTCATCCTGTTTTGCAATAATTGCAAATAACTGCATTAGTGCCTTTAATATTTCCTCACTCATTTACTTATTTTCTAAATTTTGTAATTGAATTATTTGACTTTTAAAAAAAGCATTAGAATTAATCAATAGTGTAACTAACCTGTTCAAATGGCACCTCCACAATGTCAGCATATTCCTCACCCGCTTCTTCCATGTCTTCATCATCATCAGGAAAATGCCATCTAACTAAAATGTCTTTACCATCATCATACATGTCTTCAAGTTTAAGTAAAACATCAAGAAGCAATTTTGATGAAGCAGTGTTAAAATATTCCAGTTTAAAATTAAAAACAGTTTTTTCCAGAGGATCCTCTGTATATTCTTCCAGCCAATCTAATATTGGCTCATAAAAAGCGGCAACATCTTCGGGTAGCGACCGACCTGATATTTCAAATATTCCATTTTCTTTATCAAGAATCACATTTGGAGTATCGTCTGAGCCTTTAATCTTAATCACTTGCATAATAAAAATTGTTTATGATTTTAGTCTTGAAATTGTTGATGTTAAAACAAAAAATGATCTTTTTTCATTAATTGTTAAAAAGCTATATACTAATTTTTGTCCTGTTTTTCTGGCAATATCTATGAATCCAAGTCCAGCACCGCCCCGGTCAGAAAGTCTTCCTTCACGCATCTGCTGCTTGTACAATACTGTGAGTCCATCTTTATCAAGACTATTAATATTTTCGAGTGTTTCGCGCAATTTATCAACTTTATCGTTATTTATAACATTGCCCGTGGTAACATTGTATTCTGCATCGTCTTTACTAATCATAAAAATACCCCGTCCATCTTTGGAGGTTACAATGCTATTCCTGTTTTCAGCATGTTTACTTATGTTCTGAAGGCATTCAACCATCACATGGAATACTTTCTTTTGAACGGTATTAAAATCATCTTCTTTGGCCATGCTGCTTTCTGTCAATGATGTAAAAGCTTTGGTAATCTGATGAGTAATTTCTCCCTCATATGCCAGATTAATATTGTTCTTTTTCATCTTAACATAAAAGTCATATACAAAGTCCAATGATTCCTTTTTATCTTTTAAATTGGCCATAATTAAATTATTGGAAAAATAATGTTATGCTCTTATCACTTAAGATTACCGATTTTTAGTCATCAAAAATAATACTTTTTACCAGAATCTAATATATTAATTTTCTCTAAACTATAAAAATAATAGGAATTATTCAATTTTCAATGTTTCTCATTATATAAATATAACACTAAAATTCTATATTCTATTATTTTATTCAACTAATTACAAGGTAATACTGCAAGACAATAAATTAAACAATTAATAAAAAAATATTTTAATCAATACTAAAATTCAATTCCAATAAGTAAAACATCATCAATTTGCTTTTGTTCACCTTTCCAATCCTTAAAATCTTCCACAAAAAATCTCCCAATATCCTCCATAGACATACTATGATACTTTAACACGGCATCTCTTATTCTTCGGGCCTGGTATTTTCTGCCCGAATCCCCTCCTATCTGGTCTGGCAAACCATCTGAAAAAAAGTAAATTCTATCGCCAGGTTTATAATTCACAACATAATTTGTGAAGCCTTCTTCCTCGCCCCTGCGGGGTGGTATGCCACCGATAGCTTTACTACTCCCTTTATATTGTTCGATTTTATCGCCGCTTACATGCAAAAGTGGACGATGTGCCCCGGCATATTGAAGTTCCTTTCGTTTGTAATTAATTTTACAGAGTGCGATATCCATACCGTCTCTTGCACTTGCATCATCAGCATCCTGACGTAAAGTCCTGCGCACGCCACTGTGCAACATGTCTAGTATTTGACCTGCTGTAAGTGCCCTGTCATGATCTACAATACTGTTTAAAAGGAAGTATCCGATAAAAGAGAGCAGGGCTCCAGGAACTCCATGTCCGGTGCAATCAACAGCTGCAATGTAAATACTGTCATCGTGAACATAAAACCAGGGGAAATCCCCACTAACTATATCCCTGGGCTTATAAAAGATGAATGAATTTGGTATGTATTGCTTTATAATCTTTGTATCCGGAATGATTGCTGATTGAATCCGCTGAGCATAATTTATACTTTCTGTAATATCTTTATTCTTTTTCTCAATTTCAATTTCAATATTTTTCCTTTGTGTTATATCATGTGCAACAAAAAGAATAGTCTCCACATCATGATTCTTATTAAACTCAGGTATTACATTTACTTGCATTATTCTCTTGCCCTCTACAGTGGGGAGCATCTGTTCTCCTTCGTACTTTCTTTTAGTAAGAACCACATTTTCAATCCCTTTGTTGAAAAACTCAATTATTTCGGGATTAAACTGAACTTCAGATAATTTCTTTTGTTTTAGCCCTGCTCTTGGTACACCTGTTAATTTTTCAACCATTGGATTCGCATAGAAAAATTTGCCATCCGGATTAAGCCTAACAATCATATCAGGCGAATTTTCAGATAAAGCCTGCATTTCACCGCTCATCCTTTGTGCTTCTTCTGCAACCTTTCTAACTGTAATATCGCGGGTATTAAATATTATTCCTCCAATTGCAGGATTTTCTATCAGATTTCTTCCGGTAGTTTCAAGCCAGACAATACCGTGGTTCTTTTTTTCGTAACGATATTCAAAAGTTTTAACGGTTTTGGGGTTGTCAATAAGTTCACCAAAAGCATCAAGAAGAATTGACTCCCCTCGTTCAAACCTGTTTGTACCCAACATCTCATCCATTTCATAACCCAGGATATTCTTAACGGAAGGACTTACATACTGGATAATTCCATTTTCATCATAAATCGTAATTACTTCGGATGCATTTTCAAGCAGTGAATGCATTCTTTTTTGGCCCTTTTCTACCTCTTCTATTTGAGCAGCCAAATTGCGGTTTGATCGCTGGAGTTCAAGCTGTGTATGTTTCATGTCTTTGGCATTCTGCCTCAACACTTCTTCATTCGCACGCAGTGTATTTGCAAGTTTTTGTGATTCCTTAAGTAAATTTTCGGTACGTGCATTTACTTTCAGGTTAAATAATGTTTGGGCAATAATATTACTTAATTCTTCAATAAGCATAATTGCCTTTTTAGAAATCTCATCATAAACTGATGCTAATTCTATGACACCTTGCAATTTACCATCACTTATCAAGGGAGTTATCAAGATTGCTCCCGGCTTTTTATCACCTATTATACCAGAGGTAATAGAAATGTAATTTTCAGGTATTTCTGTTCTATATACAATTTCCTTTTCAAATGCAGCCTGGCCCGCCAGACCCTCCCCTATTTTAAAAGATTGGTTGATATATTTTTTACGGCCATATGCATATGTTGCAATGTTCTCCAACCGTTCTTTTTCATCATCATAAATATAAAATGCTCCTTGCACTGTCTGGGTATAATCTATTAAGCTTACAAGGGTATTAAAAGCCAGATCAGCGATGTTGTTTTGCTGACGTAGTACATCTGCAACACTTTCTTTACCTTTTGTAATCCAATTCTGCTCGGTTTCACGTTCAGAAGTATCCCGTAGGTTATCAAGCATGAGCAAAAGAGACATTCCTAATTTATCTTTTTTGTCAATTTGTGCAGTTTCTACATCAAAATCCCCACTTCCAATTCGATTCGCCAAATCGGCATTATTCTGGATTACTCTGTTTCTTTCTAGTATTATTTCCTGAAGATATTTACGCCTCCTGCTGGTTCTTCTGGAAATAATATTAACAGAAACACCCAATACCAAAGGGGCAAGATCTATTATAAAATGTAATGGATTATTTAAATGAAATTGTTTTATCTCTCCTGGTGAAAAAGAGTGATCATTTAATAATATTTCATAAAACCAGGCTATCAGAGGGAATGAAAAACCTAACAATACACCATACAAAGTAAGCTGCCATGTTGGATTCCCCTTTATAAGAGACGCACTAAAATGCTCATTGTAAATGGAATCAATGCCTTTGTTTCTTATTGGTGTGTTCATTGACATTTGATAAGACTTATTTTTTAAAATTACAAAATGTTTATCAATTACTTTTACTGCTGCAAAATTAAATTGATTTTCTAATTTCCCAATAAAGACTATATATAGGGCTTATTCATTATTTTTCAATTTATTTATCCATTGATTATAAAGCATTTCTTCTTCAGATTCATAATCATTAGATAAGTCATCAGAATGCTTCATTTTTTCAATTTTTGCTTTCATTTCCTCAAGTTCTTTCTGCTTGCTTTTTAGCGCATTGCTCAGTTGATTAGAAGTCTCTGAATCTACCTCTTCTTCAATATTTTTTATGAAATATACAACTACTTTTTCAATACTTTTTTCGCCAATTGGAATTATTTTTAAGGTGTAGTTTTGTGCTTCGTTATCCTTATTCATCAAATCCATATCAAGATCTTCAGGAATTCCTGGCTTTAAATTATCCAAAGCCACAGAGAAAAATTCCTTGTCAAGTTCTGAAACAATTTTGGTAATTGGCCTAGCTTTTAAATCATTTAGATTATATTTAAAAGCATTCTTAAATAAATTGTTTAAAGTAATGAAATTTAATTCAGCATCAAGTTCTGCACAAGGGAAGGATTGATTAAAAGCATTTATAATTTTTTCAAAATTAACAGTTGATTGATGTGCAGTCTCCACAGCCTGATGCTGTTTTGAGCTTGCAATAGCTTCAATTTCTTTTCGCAAGGCAATGTTCTGTTGTTCAGCTAGTTGAAACTGTGTTATATCAATTGCTATTGAGACTATTTTATTTGGTAATCCTTTTGCATCATTAATAGCTGTGTAAAATTCTTTTAACCAAAAACTTTCGCCTTCTTTATTTTCATAATGGTTCACTTCAATTGAAGCTTTTCCAGACAAGACTTTCGCCCAAATCTCATCAAATTCTTCCCTGGATTTATCCACTTTGAATAGCTGAATTAATTTTTTCCCTCTTAAATCTCCAGCTTTAACTTTAGTAAGTTGCTCAAATCGCTTATTGGCTTCTATAATTTTCCCTTTAAGATCGAATTCAATTACTACCTGTTCTGTACTAATAGCTCCAAGAATACTATTTAGTTCATTATTTTTAAGAACTACCTCTTCCTGGGCACGATTCAATTGGTCCAGTTTTTCCTGAAGTTCATCATCTTTGAATTGCAATGCTGTTGAACGAGCTTCTGATTCTTCCTCGCTTTTTTTGTATCTTGTAATATCGTGTGCCAGATATAATACCCTGCTTATTTTGCCTGATATGTCAGTAACAGGAGTATATTGATTTATAAGCCATAGGATTTCCCCGGTCTTGGTTCTCCTTTTTACTTCGAGCTGACGAGGTGTTCCTGCAATCACACTAGCCCAGACTTTACGAAAATGCTCCAGCTCGTCATTAGGAATAAAAATTTCAATATTTTTGCCTTTAATTTCCTTGAGCTGATAGCCCATTGTTTGTAAGTGCCTGTTATTAACTGATATAAGTGTGCCGTCAAGTTCGTATTCTCCCTTCATCAGTGTATTGTCAACAGCAGAAAGTATACCGCTCAATGCAGCTTCACGTCTTTCAGCCAATTCTTGCGTAGCACGCATTTCCTCCATATTTTGTCTGGCTTCAACTTCCTGTGATGCAAGTTCTTCAGATTGTTTACGTGATTCTTCAAGTAATTGCTCTGTTCGGGCATTAATTCTTGCTGTCAATAGTGTCGAGGCAATACTTTGAGCTACTTCTTCGACAAACTTAATCTCGTATTTTTCAAATGCTTTAAAAGATGCTATTTCAACAATACCTAAAATGTCATCTTCGAACTTTAAAGGTACGATAAGCAGACTTTTTGGGGTTGAATCACCCAGTCCGGACTCTATTTCTATGTAATCTTCAGGAATTTCCTTAAGATAAATGGTGTTTCTTTCAAGTGCAACGGTACCAATTAAACCATCGCCAAGGTTAATGCTCCTTTCAAAAAACTTTTTCCTGTCGTAGGCAAAAGCAGAAACCAATTCAATTTTTAAAATCTCTGAACTATCATTAATAAGGAAAAGCCCACCCTGGTTTGCCTTTAAATAATATACCAGGTTTTTAATAATGTCATCAGTAAGGTGGGTAACTCCAAGTGAACGCTGACGAAGTATTTCTCCGAATAATGCATGACCTTTGTTGGTCCAGTTTCTTCTTTCTTCATCAATCTTTCGTCTTTCGTCTTCCTCTTTAGCAACTCTTAGGTTGTTGCGCAAATTTACAAGTGCTTTACCCAATAAATCGTTTTCGCCAGCAGGAGTATACTCCGATGAATAATTTCCTTTTGAGATATCTTTTGCAAATTTATTCAGAGCATCAAGGTTGCTGGTAACTGAATTTACCAATCCTGACATAATACCTACTTCGTTTTTATTCTCCCAAAGCTGCTTTTCAGGTATTTCTCCTTCTTTTAAAATTGACAGGTTCTTTGTTAAAAGCTTGATTGATTTATTAATGTCCTGAATTAAAAATGTTGTAATAAGGATAAAAAGTATAAGTAATAGCGCACTAATAAAATAAATCCTGGCAAGTACGTTATTTTTCAGTCGATTTACTTCGAGGTTACTCTTTTGAATACCGTCAACATTAAACTGCATCATTTGTTTAAGTAATGACTGGAGTTTTTTGAAAGAAAAAATTTCACGTTCAGATTTTAATTCATTGGCCAGTTCATACTTGCCTAATATCTGCAGTGAGTTTACTTCCTTTAAGATTGAAATGTAATTTTGAAATTCAAGCTTAAAACTTTCATACAGTGCTTTTTGAGAATCATCAATAATTGAATACTCATATTCATTCAAATAAGTATTTATCAAATCTACATTAAGGGAGTTATCAATAGCATTGTCGCTCAGTGATTTTTCATTAAATATATGCGATTCAATTAATACTGCATAAATATTTTCTACCAGGCCCGAAAGCTTTAGCATACTTTTGAGATAAACTTCGTTTATTTCATTGATTTTAGTATTAATAGTAGAAATGCTCCTTACTGAAACAAATCCAAGAACGACTATCAAAAAGGAAATAATAGCAATAAAAGCCTTTAGCCTTTTGCTAATTAATATATTATTACGTATTTCAGAAAGCTTTTTTAACATCTACAATGGCCGATTATATCGAAATAGCAACAATTCGTTTTTTTTCTTTTAAAACTATTACATTACAATATTTAAACCAAAATGGATTGATCGCCAAGGATTATTTTGAATCTAAATTGATATGCTAGTTTTTAATTTATAAAACTTTCATTTTATGCACTTCACACCCACTCCATTTTTAGCATGAATGTTCCAAATGTATAAAATTATTAAAAGACTGCAAAGTAAACAAAAATTTACTTTCAAGCAATAAAATGTAAAGGGCAGACCAGCAAAACATTCACTTTGCATTTTGCTGGTCTACCGTAAGTTATCATTTCAGGAATTTTATTAGTTTTTGAGAGCTAAAATACTAATCTCCAGCAGTTAAGATTTGCTTTGCTTTTCCTAACATTTCTTGCTCTTTGGGGGCAAGATCAGGTATTTTAAGATTTAGTTCTTTTAAGGTATGAATAATAATATCGCTAATTGCAATTCTTGTAAACCATTTATTATCAGCTGGTACAATATACCAGGGTGCATGTTTCTGCGAAGTTTTTGAAAGGGCCATTTCAAAAGCTTCCTGATAATCATCCCAGTATTTTCTTTCTTCAATATCACCTGAAGAAAATTTCCAGTTTTTATCTGGTTCATTAATTCTATCCAGGAATCTTTGCTTTTGCTCTTCTTTAGAAACATTTAGAAAAAATTTCAGAATAATAGTGCCATTCTGATTGATGTTCCTTTCAAAATTATTGATCTGTTCATATCTATTTTGCCAAAACTCCGGAGTAATGTCCTTGACTGAACGAATGGCAGGAATTCTTTCACCCATTAAATATTCGGGATGTACTTTTGTTATCAATACATTTTCGTAATGCGAGCGATTGAAGATACCAATCTGCCCTCTTTCTGGCAAAGCTTTATAGTGTCTCCAAAAAAAGTCGTGCTCCAGTTCATTTGAAGATGGTTTTTTAAAACTATGAACTGCACAGCCCTGAGGATTTACCCCTGACATCACATGGCGGATAGCTCCGTCTTTGCCTGCTGCATCCATTGCCTGCAATACAATTAACAAGGAATAAGTGTCTGCTGCATAAAAGGTTTCCTGTAGGTTGGCAAGTTTTTTTCGGTTCTTTTTAAGCCGATCTTTTGCTTCATCTTCGACATATTTACCGGTATATTTTGTATCGTGTTGCTTTAAATCAACCTTTGTGCCTGGTTTAACCAATAATTTTTCAAGATCTACCATAGTTAAGTAATGTTAAGAAGTTTGTATTAAAATAGCTTTGAAAAAAGTATCGTAAAATGTAAAAAATGTTGCTGAAACTACTACAATTAACGACACCCAGATGATATGCAATATACATTTTTTTTCATGCTTTTCAAAATAAAAGAAACCCTGGTCAAAACTTCTATTTTAACCAGGGCTTATTCCAACTTTAACTATTAAAAGTATATAACCTATCAGGTCATTTTATTAACTTTAATCCCTCAGTAGCCGATTTATCATCAGGTGAATACATTAATGCCTTGTTAAATAAAACCTTTGCTTCGCGTGATTTTCCCATTTGCAGGTTTGTCCAGGCAAGCATTATAAGTCCGTCATAATCAAAAGGATACAGATTGACCACTTTTTCAAATAATCCTAATGCTTTATCATATTGCTTTTTGCCATAATAAATAAGCCCCAGGCGATAACTGGCCACGGTATTATTAGGTGAATTGGCAAGTATCTTTTTGTAAAGCTCAATTACCTCATCCCATTTACCAGTTGCGGCTTTTGGCAGAATTAAACCGAATTTTGCTTCTTCGCTATAGGGCATTAGGTTTAATGCTTTCTGATAGTGCGCAACAGATTCAGTAAATACTCCTGCCTGATAATTTAGCCATCCCAGTCTTAGATTAATTTCGTAGGAATTTGCATCGTAAACTTTTTTTAATTCCTCAACCGCTTTTTTATACTCCCCATTTTTTTCATAGGTATAACTTTGCTTAAAGGCATTTATTACATCACTTTGCGCAAATATCATTTGCGAAAAGCTTATTGCTACAATAAACAACATTAATGATTTATTCAATTTTAAAAGTTCCATTTTATACCTCCTGTAATAGTTTGATGATTAACATTATTTGAATTAATTATAGAATTAATACTATAATAATTTATGCTTGTATAATTCTGATATTTAGCGTATATATTTAATTTCCCTTTAAATAACCACGTATATGCAAATATTTCTTTTCTGTCACTTATAAGGTAATTCCCATTATTAACTATAAATCCATCGCCCTCAATAAAATTACTGAGCTCTCCGAATGTTATTGAAGGTTCAATGTACAAGCCCCATAATCCAAGGCCAAGTGCTTGTTTAAAGATAGTAGTATGGTATCGGTTCACATCAATTTTTTCAACCTGATAGTGTAATGAAGAACAAGTGTATAAATTTGCATTTCCTAAAGGATAGAAAGTAAGGCTTAAACCAGGCTGAATCTGAAGGTTTTTGTACAAATTGGAATATGACGCGAACGCTCCAATTTTAAATAAAGAAATATCCTGATATATTGCAGCATATGCGACAAATTCATTACTAATGGTTCTGCTGCCAATCCTGCTTGAGTATCCACCCCCAAATCCAGAGGTTTGTTCATCAGTTATTTTATCAACAGCAATATTTAAAACATTACCGGAAAGAAGAAGATTTAATCCTTTGGTCAGATTAACTACATAGCCAAGATAAAGTTGGTTCTGATAAATATCCTGAGTGCCAGAAATTGGTGAACCAGCAGTATTTAAATCTTCAAAAGTCCCTGTAATAGCAACCCTGGAATAATTAAGGAATAATCTTGATTTGTTCTTGAAAACGCTTTCCAATCCAACTGAAAAGTAGCTAAAATCATTCTGTACATATTGAATAAGTGTATCGGATAATGAAACATTAATTTTATAATCATTCCTGTTTTCAAACTTAGTTTCAATATTTATTCCTCTAATACCATTTTTCCCCTTTATGCCCGCCTTTTGCAAAAATTCACCCGAAAATTTTTTCGAAAGTTTTTGAGCATCATTGTATCTTCCTGAAAATAAGTAAGCAAAATACAAGTATTCAGTAACATACTCATTATCTATGCTTTCTGCTAATGATCGCTCCAAATAAGGAATGGCCTGGCGGTATTTATGCTGATTGTAATAGGCAATTCCCATTCGAACCTGCAAATAATAAAAATCGATGCCCGCATCTAAAGATTTTTTACCGGTTTTTATTACTTCTTTCCATTCAGAATTTATGAAATGGGTATACGTATTAGTATTTACAGTTGGAAAATCTATCTTTTCCTGTGATACCATCATTTGTGAGGTATTAATTATTAACATCAGAATGATCGAAGCTATTTGTATTATTCTAAAATTAAACATTGTTTTTTAGGTTAAGGTTCTTTTTAAAATATAATGCTCTGAAAAATGAATCTCTTTCACTCCAATTCTATCTACAACTATCTGAAATTCATTACGTTTAAACATTTTGTTAAATATTTTTGATTCCACGCAACTCCTTAAATCAATTCGTTCCGGTGCCAACTCATTATCGATGGAAACAAACTCTAGCAGGTATTCGGATTTTAAGAAAAGATAAAATGGTGCTATAAAATCCTGTAAAAACAAAATCCCTTTTTTAAATATTAGATTTACAGGAAAGGAATCTTCTATTTGTAAGGCTTTATAAAATCCAAACGGAACGTTATAGGCTGCAAGATAAAAATGATAAAGTGCTGATTTTCTATCACCTACAAAATTTTTAAACAACAATAAACTTCCATCATTGAAGAAATAGGCATAAGAATTACTAGCCGAACAATGGATAAATGAATTATTATAGCTATCGGTTTTAACTTCCCAAAGAAGCTCTTTTTTAGTGCCCCCATCCTGTACTTCAGTAAAATTAAGCTCTTGTCCTGGGGTAAAATTAAATGCATTTTTTAAGAGAGGATCTACGCTAATATTTGATACAATTTCATCCTTTTCGGGTTTACAATAAGATAATAATTTAAATCCATCCTTTTGCTTTACCACATAATGATCAATAGGATAATCTATTGTTTTAGAGCCTACAAATGGAGAGGCCTGGACTTGGAAATGTACGTGTGGATATGGTGATCTGCCGGAATTTCCACATAAAGCAATCTTATCACCTTTGCTAACTGTCTGACCCTTTTTGATTTTAAAACTACCGGATTTTAAATGGCTGATTTGAGAATAAACATAATCTGAATGTTTTATGACAACAGAATTACCCCAGTTATGTATTAAGTTAACTTCTCCAATTGTATTGTCTTCAATACCATCCACAATTTCCACAACCACACCATATGCAGGTGCTATTACAACTTTCTTATAGCAGTAATAGTCTTCCGGGAGATTACCTTCGTTTTGGAACTGCTTCCCATCGTTGTCAAGAATGATAAAGTCCCATGCTTTGCCCCACTCACCTTTATGTGTTATAGTATCATCATGAGCTTGAGAAACAAACCATTGGCCATGCACCGGCAGCGAAACCGGATAATAGCTCAGCCATTGAAACCTTTTTAGGGCCTGCTGGTGAAAATAAAGATTTTTTTCGGGATTGTTTAACTGTAATATTGCCTCGCTTAACTGGGGCTTTGGAAAAAGCCTTAATTTTAAGCTATAAAGAAACAGCAGAACAACAATATTAAATGGCAATGCATAGATTGAAAGCTGATAAGGTGCAAATAAGGTGGAAAGGCTAAGACTTAGTAATACTACAATGGGGAGCAGTAATATAACCCAGAAAAAAGTGTATCGGGATGGTACTAAAAAGTGGCCACCTAATGCAATTGCTGTTAAAATATAGTTAAACCCAATATAAGTATAACCATAATAAGTTATATCAGCACCAATAAACTGATAGAACCAGTAAGCCATACTAAAACCAAGAATTGAAAGCAAAAAAGACAAACGGGAATAAATGAAAAGACCTATGGCAATTAAAAGTCCTGCCAGTAAACGATATTGAAAAAAGATTGCCCCAAGCGATAATAGGTACGTACTAATGAATTCAGGTATTGCCAAATTTGATAACCAATGATAGATATTTACCATATTTTCACCGCCCACAGTATATAACTCATTAGCTGTGTATATACCTCTTTCACTTAAACCTAAAGTGTTTAAATTTCTACTCGCAAGTACTATTGTCCAGATACCTATTAAAAAAGGAATGCTTAAAATGGGAAGGTAATATTTAGCAAACACTCCTTCAACAAGAATGGTAATAAAAAAAGTGAAAACAGCTGCTACTATTACAATTATTAAGAGCTCAATACCTGGCGCAAAACCTAATCCAATGCCTAAACCTACCAACAATGAATTGTATCCGTATATTCCTTTCTCAATGTTGTACTTACTGTAGCCCAAATAAGTAGCCAATAAATTTGAAGTGACTATTGAAATAATACCAGCCACACCTGCCCATAAATCGAAAAAACTAACAAGAAACAATATGAAACCAAACAGCAGGCTATCAGAAAAGAACACTTGTGAATAACTTCTCACGGTGCTTCCAAAAACCATTTGATAATTTTGTTTAATTGATATGGAGCTTTTTAAAAACATTGATTTTTATAAACTTTTATTAGAGACTTTTAAGAGCAGACAAAAAAATCTATAATATCTGTAACTTATACTATTTCTTTAACAAATAATCAGGTGTATTTTCCACCGTTTGAAAAACCTCATTTGTTTCCTTTTTCCTGATTAAATGCACGTTTTGTTGGTTATCAATAAGAATTACGTTTGGACGCAGGGTGATAAACTGCAACCACTGGCTCATATTATAGGCACCTACGCGTGGTATTACAAAATGATCGCCTTTTTGCATCAGTGGAAATTGAATTGCCTCACGTATTACATCAATATTCATGCATAAAGGGCCATACACAGTAGCATCTTCAGTTTGCTGCGAGGTTTCCTTTATGGGGTAAATTTCGTGGTCGTACCAAAAACTTGTAAATAATAGGTTTACTCCTACATCTACTACTATAGAGCGCCTGCCATTTGCCAATCTTTTGTTGGCCAATACTGTACCTACAATGTAACCTGCATCATCAATCAATGCCCTGCCTGTTTCCAGAATTAAGGTAGGCATTTGCTCCGGACTAATTTCTGAATTGATTAATGCATTGGTAATAGTTTCAGCATAATCGTTAAATGACGGACATGTATCTTTACCAGGTAAATAGGCCCCTTTTAAAGTATTTTTAGAGGCAAATCCGCCACCCATGTCAATATATTTTATATGATGGTTGAATTTTCGATGCAATTGAACCGCCAAAGCAGCTAATTTTGCTGCTGCAACACCATAGGCATTGGCTGACATAATATACGTCCCAATATGCGTGTGCAGTCCGACCAATTCAAGGCTTTCTGACAACATTATCCGGTTTAGTGCATTCCAGGCTTCACCATTCTCATAGTTAAAGCCAAATCTGTCCCATTGTGGATAAATTCCTGTATCCATATTCACCCTGATGGCGACTTTGGCAGTCTTTTTCAGGCTTTTAGTTACCTGAATCAAGGAGTACAGTTCATCAAAATGATCAATGTGAATAAAAGAATCATTTTTAACAGCTTCAGCCAAATCTTCTTCGCTTTTATCAGGTCCATTAAAAATAATCATTGAGCCTGGCACTCCATTTGAAATAGCTTTATGATATTCAAAACCTGAAACCACTTCGGCCCAGGAGCCTAAACTATGATAAATCTGACAAACTGCATTGAGATAATTGGTTTTATAGGACCATGCAAACTGGACTTTTGGATATCGATTTGAAAAAGCCTGATAAGCCTCGTTATAAGTTTGATTGATTTTTTTTTCAGATAAAACAAAAAACGGAGAACCAAATTTTGTAACCAGATCCTGAATTTCAAGTCCATCAATGCCCGACATACTTTTAACACGCGTTTTCATGCCAAATTTATCTGGCACCCCTGCATTTATTTTAGTGATAAGCGGACGTTCATATTTTAACTTTTCCATCTCTATTATATTATTAGTCAATTAATTAATCTACAATTCCCCTGTCATTGAAAGTTTTTCAAACCTTGATATATCCCCCACCATGTCGTAAGAATAGCGGATGAACATTTTTCCAACATCATATGATTTTAGCGGCTCTACTTTTTTCCCCAGTGCCAGTTTAACCAGTGCTTCAGGTATATTCTGTCCGGCACCAACTGCAAGATATACCCAGGCCGGAATTCGAGGATTTATTTCTATCAAATAAAACT
>JARGGF010000500.1 GCA_029210905.1 Bacteroidales bacterium
GGCTTATCAATACAACACAAAATCGTTAAAAATAAAACCCAAACCGATTTCCATTGTGCTCTATAACCGCTCAAATACTTCAAATGCTTATGCTGCCCTCGGGCCACGAAGAATGGGGTGGTACCTGACTCCATCTCAAACAGTAACAAATCTTGGCAGTGTAGACTGGGTTCAGACCCTGGCAATTCATGAATACCGACATATTGTACAATATGCGAAAAACAGGCAGCATTTTACAAAATTTGTGACTTACTTTTTCGGAGATATGGGCCAATATATGATGCGATGGTCCATTCCGGATTGGTTTTATGAAGGTGATGCAATTGCCATGGAAACAGCATTAACAAAGGGCGGGCGGGGCCGAATTCCTGCGTTTGAATTAAATATCAGGACCTATGCTTTAACCGATGAAAATTTTACTTATGACCAGGCATACCTTGGATCCTACAAGCGTTTTTATCCGGATCATTATCACCTTGGTTATCCTTTAATAGCTTATGGTAGAGTTAATTACGGTGTCGATATTTGGGATAAAGTACTCGATCGCACCAATAGAATATCCTGGTGGCCTTATGCATTTGGAAGTAGCCTGAAAAAGTATACCGGATTAAATGTAAATAAATTTTATAAAGCAGCAATGTTTGAGTACGATTCAATTTGGAAAAGTCAGGATAAAGAAATTGAAGCCACTGATTTTAAAATACTTAACAATAAAAAGAAAAAAAACCTGACAAATTATTTTAATCCTAAATATAACATTAATGGCAATATAATTTGTGGTAAAGAAAGTATGGATAAAATTTCGGCATTTTATGAAATAGGTACAGATGGAAAAGAAAAAAGAATAAAAAATACTGATGCCGGATTATTTAATTTAAATGATGAAAAGCTTACCTGGTCCAGAACAATTCCAGATTTAAGGTGGGGAGAAGCTGCATTTGCCGATGTGGTAGTTTATGACTTAAAATCTAAAAAAGAATTAAGGCTTACGAATAAAGAGCAACTTCTTTCACCTGCTCTTTCGCCCGATGGAAAAATTATTGCAGCTATTGAACACAATAATAATCAGGAAACAAAATTGTTACTGATTGAGGCCGAGTCTGGCGATTTGATTACAAGTTATGCAAATATTGGAGGTGAAAACGATTATTTGCGCACACCAGTTTGGTCAAAAAGAGGCGATTATATTGCATATACCCATTCAAAATATAAAGGGTCTGCTTTGTCTTTTCTTAATGTTCATACTGGTGAAATAAAAAAAGTTATTGATTATAACTGGAGCAACATAGGCCGTCCGGTTTTTTACAAAGATTATATACTTTATAATTCCGATTATTCAGGTATTGGAAATATTTATGCTGTGGATATTATCACAGGTCAGCAATTTCAGGTTACTTCCAGTAAATTTGGTGCGTATAATGCAGATGTATCACCTGATGAAAAGAAAATTGTGTTTCAGGAATATCATAAAATGGGTTTTGATATTGCTGAAATGCAGCTAAATCCTTTTGATTGGAAACCCATTGAAAAAGTAACAGATACTGATCCAAAATATTATGAATCATTGGTTGCCCAGGAAGGTGGCATTACAATTGATTCACTGAAATTATCTGAAGAAAACTTTCCAGTAGTTAGTTATAATAAATTTAAAGATGGTTTAAAAATTCACTCATGGGGTATTTTTCCTTCAACACCTTATTTGGATGCAAGTATAATGTCTAATAATTATTTGAATACCTTGTCTGTTACAGGAGGCTATTTATACAATACTAATGAAAAGACACATGCCGGATATCTTGGAATCTCCTATTCAAAATTTTTCCCGGTTATTTCTATTGTTTCAACCATTAGTCAAATGAAAGAGACTTATAACGATAGTATCAGTGCCAACTGGAATGAGTTCAGGTTGTCAGCAGGGCTTTCAATTCCGCTTAATTTATCAAGAAATGTATTTCGCACTGGCATGACGTTTGGAGCTGGAATAAACTACACTTATGTTAATGGAAGGGCTGATATACGTTACCTTGATCAGATTACTGACGGAAGTTTTACACCAATTTATCTTTCATATACCTTTTCTAATGCACAGCGATATTCCTGGCGGGATTTTAATCCCAGATTTGCTCAATACCTTAACCTCGATTACAGAAAAATTATGCCATATGATGCTGATTATGAAGGCTATTTATTTTCGGCACGAAGTAATTTTTATTTTCCCGGATTGCTTCGGAACAATAGTATAAAATTGGGTGCCGCCTTTGAAAAACAGCTGGATTATGATTCAAATAATCGGAAAAGGTATTATTTTTCAAGTAAAACCAGTTTTGCCAGGGGATTTTCATCTGTTTTTTTTGATAAAATGTATAAACTAAGTGCAGATTATCAGCTACCACTTTGGTCGCCTGATATAAGTATTGGCCCGTTGGTTTATATAAAAAGAATCAGGTTGGGAGGTTTTTACGATTATCTGCAAGGCTGGCGGGCGGAGACCAGCGACACTTATAAGTCAGTAGGGGGGAGCCTCAGGTTCGAATTTAATGTTTTCAGGATTAATTATCCCCTTGAATTAGGAGTTCAATACGCCTACCGGATAAATGACGGAGATTATCAGATTTCGTTTTTAATACTGGGTCTGCCAATATAATTTAAGATAATAAATAAGGGCTGATATTTATTGATATTCAGCCCTTTATCTAATTATTTGCAGAAAAAGTTTTTTACATTCTTTCAGGCACACCTATTCCTAATAAATCCATAGAGTTTTTTATTACGCTTCCGGTCAGATCAGAGAGTTGCAACCTGAATTTCATAAGTTCTGCATTCTCCTCTTTTAGAATACTAAAGTCGTGGTAGAACTGATTGTATTCTTTTACCAATTCGTAAATATAGTTGGCAAGCAACGCCGGATTAAGCTCTTTTGCCGATTCTGCAATTATCAGAGGAAACTGTTTTATTGTTTTTATCAGCTGTACTTCTTTTTTGTCCAAAACTAAATCATCGGAAAATTTATCGAAACTGATATTATTTTCTTCTGCCTTGCTTTTAACTGATTGAATTCGTGCATAAGTGTACTGAATAAATGGTCCTGTGTTTCCATTAAAATCAATGGATTCTCTTGGGTTGAAAGTCATATTCTTTTTTGGGTCCACTTTTAACAGAAAATATTTTAAAGCACCAAGAGCAATTGTATTAATAGTGCTTTTTATCTGTTCCTCTGTTAAATCATCCAATTTACCTAATTCTTCCGAAATATTACGGGCAGTGCTGTTCATTTCTTCAATTAGCTCATCTGCATCTACCACAGTGCCCTCCCGGCTTTTCATTTTGCCTTCAGGCAATTCTACCATTCCATATGAAAGATGATAAATGTGTTTTGCCCAATTAAAACCTAATTTTGTCAAGATTATTTTAAGTACTTTAAAATGATAATCTTGTTCATTTCCAACCACATAGATATGCTCATCAAATTTGAAATCCTTATACCTTATATAAGCAGTTCCTAAATCCTGGGTCATGTATACTGAAGTACCATCTGCGCGTAATAATAATTTTTTATCAAGGCCTTCATTTTCAAGATTAGCCCATACACTTCCATCTTCTTTTAATTCCAGCTTATTTTCCTTCAATGCATTTAGCACCAATGATTTACCAAGTTTGTAGGTGTCTGATTCATAATATATTTTATCAAAGTCCACACCTAATTTTTCATAGGTAATATCAAAGCCTGCATAAACCCAGGAGTTCATTTTTTCCCAGAGTTCAATAGTTTTCTTGTCATTATCTTCCCACTTTTTTAACATTTCCCGTGCTTCAAGTATCAGGGGGGCATTTTTTTCTGCTTCTTCCTGGCTTTGTCCCTGCTTGGTTAGTTGTTCAATTTCTTTTTTATATTCCTGATCGAATTTTACATAGTATTTCCCAACCAAAAAATCGCCTTTTAAGCCCGATGATTCAGGTGTTTCATTGTTCCCCCATTTTTGCCAGGCAAGCATTGATTTGCAAATATGTATCCCCCTGTCATTAACAATGTTTGTTTTTACCACCTTTTTACCGGTAGCGGCAAGGATTTTAGCAATAGAAAAGCCTATCAGGTTATTTCTAATATGTCCTAAATGCAAGGGTTTATTGGTATTTGGCGAGGAATATTCCACCATAACATTTTTTGATGATGCATCAGGTGATTTTATCCCAAAGTGAATATCAGCAAACGCTTTTTTAAACTCACTAATCCAATAGTTTTGTCCTAAATCAAGATTAAGAAAGCCTTTAATTATATTAAAATCAATTACTTCCTCTATGTGTTCTATTAAAAACCGACCAAGATCCTCTGCAGTTTGCTCTGGTGTTTTTTTCGAATATTTTAATAAAGGAAATGTAACAATGGTATAATCACCGTTAAATTCTTTTCTTGTATTCTGAACCTGCAAAAGATTCACGTCAATTTTTACCCCATACAAATTATTTATGGCTTCCAGTGCTTTTTCTTTGATAATTAAATCGAATCTCATTTAGATATAATTAATTGGATAACAAATATTGGAATTTCCCGCAAATATAAGAATACAGTCTTGTATTATAAAATGCTTCTATTTGAATTTGCTTGGATCTTGTTGAAAAAAAAAGTGCTACCGGATGGCAGCACT
>JARGGF010000501.1 GCA_029210905.1 Bacteroidales bacterium
TTTAATTTCAGCATACATCTTTTCGCGGTCATCCAGTTTTGCATATTCTTTAACCCTCTGGAAAATGTTATCAATAGGCCGTTCTCTAATTTCAGTGGCCTTTGTATCAGTAGTAAATCTGGGAAGTTTTGCATAAGATGTTTGTTCCAGGATAACAGAGCCATCGTACATATAATGTGCAAATGCTTCCAGACCGGTAGCTGCTTTTAGATTGTTGGCAACCCATATTTCGTTTCTTTGTTTATCATCTTCGCCCCTGTATAGCGTACATTCATAGCCCAGAATCGTTTTTACTTTATTTTTCTTTTTAAAAGGTGGGAAAAACTTTTTAAAATAATAATTGTATTCGTATTCTTTACCACTTTCAAGTTTAATGCTAAATGCTTTATCTTTTATGCTTATGATATAAAAATCAGGAGTATCCGGCTGAAAATAATATTTCACCAGCAGACAGCTATCCGTTTTAATAAATGCCTCAGAGTTATACGAATCATAATCACCAGGGGACATTCCAAATGCTTCTCTTATGCGCTTTGAATCTTCGGCATTCTTAACACTATCTTTTTTGTTCTTAAAGGTTCTTTTATTTTCAAATTTAATAAGGCCTTCGAAGGTTTGGGCTGATAATGAAACAATTGTATAAAGACAGATTAATATTAGTAATAGCTTTCTCATGGTAGCTGGTTAATTTTGAGTTCGTATTTTTACTATATAATTTGACATGCAGTGCTATTTCCCCATCGCATCCCTAATCCCCCCAAGCCCCTCAGCTATTGCTCCCATCTGATTTGCTATCAGTGCTATCTGGCTTGATGAGTCGGTTTGTTTGTTCTTTAAATAGGTGGTAATGATGTCTTTTCTTCGCTGGGCTTCTTCTTCGCTTAGTTGATTCGTTATAGCTTTGAATTTTAATAAATTGGCTTCGGCATCTGAAGTGAGAGTTTGCGACTCGCTTTCGTAATGGGATAATATCAAGGTATTTAGCTCCTTGTCATTCATAATCGGCATTACCTTTTCAGCCATTTTGTTCATGTCGCGATAAGAGCCTTGTAGCTTAAATGGTGGCTCGGTTCGGTAGGCATCGGCCTGTCCGGCAGAATAAATGTATTGTTGGTTCACCATTGAAATGGTATTTCTTATTTTCAGCAGTTTTTCTAGTACAGAATTGTATTCGTTTAGCTCTTCGGCAGAATGATTGGTCTCATACTCAACACCTTCTTTACTTCCCGATTCAATGGCTTCGATCAAGGTGTAGACATCTTTTCGGCTTTTGCTAGCCAGTTTGCTCAATACTGCATTGGAAGTGAGGGTGTTTTCAATGTAGCTTAATAAGAATTCCTGTTCGGTGTCACCCAGAATATCACCTAAATTGTAAATGTCTGCACGGTTGGCTAACATGTCCGGAATACGGAATTTATCGCCACTTTCGGTATAAGGGTTGCCGGCCATTATCACACATACCTTTTTACCCCTAAAATCGTAGGTTTTGGTTTTCCCTTTGTAAACGCCTTCAATTTTTCGCTGGGCATCAGCCATGGAAATAAATTTCTGAAGAAACTCAGGGTTACAGTGTTGAATATCATCAAGATATATCATTACATTGTCGCCAATTTCAAAAGCAAGGTTGAGTTTTTCCAGCTCTTCCCGGGCCGTGGCATTGGGAGCTTCCGTGGGGTCTACCGAAATAACAGATTGACCCAGTGCCGGACCATTTATTTTCATAAAAATAATGCCCAGCCGGTTGGCAATGTATTCCATTAATGTTGTTTTACCATAACCAGGAGGAGAAATCAAAAGCAACATACCCATTAAATCCGTACGTTTTCCTTCGCCGGCTGTACCAATTTGTTTAGCAAGGTTACTGCCGATTAATGGAAGATACACTTTGTCAATCAGGCGGTTGCGGACAAATGAACTCATTACACGTGGCTTAAATTCACTTAGTCGCATAGCTGCTTCAAAATCCTCGGTAAGTTTTTTCTTTAATGCCACGTATTTATTGAATTCAGGTACATCAACAGTGTCGAACTTTTTTAATCGCTGTGTGAAAAGAATATAATCGAAGTGGTATTTTCTGTCCACAATTACTGGATGGGCTCCTTCAAGGCCAGTCAAATCTGTGTTTAGGGCTACATCAATACTGTGCTTTTGTTCAATACTACCAGTCAAAAATGTAACCGCCGCTTCATCAATAAAGTTTTGTAAATCAGTAGCTTTGCTTTCAGAAATAAAGGCTCCCAGCCAGTTTTTAATCAACTGATATTTTAGTTTTGCATTGTTGTTCAGTTTCACCAAACTTTGTTCAAATTTTTTAGTTTGGTTATTTTTAAGCAAATGCTCATTGAATTTATGGTACAAATCAGCCGCTTTTTGATTAATTACAAAGCTATCTCCCTTTGTTAATTCATAAAAAAGATATTCGGCAGCATCATCAACATGTTCTGGCTGAAAAAGACCAGTTGCTTCAACAAACGAATAGATTAATTGGCTTAGCTGCTTAATAATTTCAATATTTTCTTTGGTGGAAGGAAAGGCTTCCATAATAGCTGCAATTCCTTTCAACTGATGAGTGATTTCGTTTTTCTTATCCTTATCGATAAAAATTTTGTACCAATATTCAGCACAAGCCCTTGATTTTGAGGAGTATCTCAATAATTCTGCTTTTGCCCTGATTTTTAACAAGGCATCCAAAATCATGGTAGCATCAGTATCATGAATTCCTTTTACGTAGGCTTCTGAATACCGGGTAGCCATATAATTGCGTACAATTTCTTCTATATCCTTAACTTTTATTTTTTTAAGTTTATCCGAAATTAAATCGCCATTGGTAAAATGCTCGGTTAATACTTTGTAGGCAAGATATTCCCCACGATAAACTTCGTCATTTTCAGAAACGATGCTTTGCGACCAATATTTTTGATAGGCATAAAACTCCTCATTCTGGACTTTTTCATAAAATCCTGTTCCCGAAAGGTGAAAGAACATTTCGGTATTTCTATTCACCATGGTCAATCCCAGAGGCTGGGTGTTTACAGTAAATTGATGTGTGCCAAATTTGATAATGTTTTCGCCATCGACAAAAAGTTCCGATTTATCTTTAAGTTGCCTTACAGTATCTTCGCGGACTGTTTTTAGCCTGCTTTGAATTTCATCGGCTTTGACCGTATCTTCAAGCTCAATCAATTCTTTTACAATATCGCGGACTTTTTCCACCATAATGTCCGACGCAAAATAGCCGTTGATTTCGCTTTCGCTCTTAAGTTTTGAAATCCGGCTACCGACAGCCTTTAAAATACGCTCGGCGGATTGAAGCAAGGTATCTGCCCGTTTGCTGCGTTTTTCAATAAGCTGAATTTTGCGTTGTTCAAAGGCATCATGAATTTCTTCGCGTTTGATGCCAATTTCATTGACAAATTCATCAAATTCAGTAAATTTCCCTTCTAATTCTTCAAGTTGAACAAGCAGTTTTGTTAGGTATTCATCCGTTTTTTCAGGAGTATCACATAAATCAAGATAATTGATTACTGCCTGACTGATTAGTTTAATCTGTGAGGCAAACTCAATCCGTCCTTCAACCAGGAAGATTTCGCTTCGTTTTCGTTTTAAATCCGATTTTATTTTGTTAAAACGCGAATAAATGGATGAAATATTATCAATTATTTGGGCTGTTTGAACAGTATCCTTTATTTTTAAGTTGCTTACAATTTCAATGAGCATTTCCAGCTCAGTAGAAATTTTGGCTATGCCTTCGCTAATCTCATCAGCCTCAATAACTTTCGTGAATTTTTCTACCTGTTTTCTGATCTCTTCAACGCGCTCCAGATAAGGTGCCAGGGATGATTCCTGTACGAGTAGTTCAACGCATTTTTCTGATAGTGTAGCGCCATATTCCTCTGCTTGTTTTTCATATTCTTCAACCAGCTCAGTTTTAACATAACGCAGCTGTTTTAAGGAGATTAATTCTCCTCTGATTTTTCGAATTTCAGCCAGGAGAAAAACAAAATCCTCTATATTGTCAAGCTTTTTTCTTCTGATGGTTTCGAAAAGTTCATCAGCTAATGTAGTAATTTTCGTAGTTTCAGCTGCAGTGGTTCTTTTAATCTTAACTACTTTTTCAAATTCGTCAATGGCCGATGCGGCAGCTTCTTTAATTGCAGATAGTGAGGTATTTATGCCAAAAGTCTCTGGGTTGGCAATCCAGTAGTGGCCATCTAAAATGCTGGTACTCTTTTTTACTAATTCGAGATAAAGATTTGTATAGGTATCATCTTTATGGAGCAGGGTGAGCAATTCCCGACTTTCTGCAATGCCTTTTACTAAGGCTTTGTTTCCAATTTTAAATAAATAAGATTTTGTATCTACTACGGTGTTGTAATCAGCATGGAAAAAAGTGGTTTTCCAAACTTGCACCACATGGTGTTTTTTAGCTTCACCATCGCTACGGAAATTTACCATTTCTCCGTTGTTGAAGATGGAAAATCCGCTACAAACTATTGGGGTTTCCAACTGTTGTTCTATGATGTTGTATTTCAGCAAGATATACAATCCTGTATTCTCTTCATAGAAACTAAAAATGTAATCTTCACCATTTGGTGAAATAATTCTTTTTTCAAAAATC
>JARGGF010000502.1 GCA_029210905.1 Bacteroidales bacterium
ATGAAAGCTTTAACGAATCAGAAGGTTGTCAGGAGATAATGCGTGATCTTAAAAACCTTTCTATCGGATATGCACAATCATCAGTATTCCTTATTGCCAACTCCCCATTTGTGTACAAGGATTACAATCAATTAATATACAAACGTAAAACAAAATTTTACCCAACGGCTACTTGCCTTCCATTTACAAAAAGAATTTTCCTGAATGTTAATGGTCGTGTTCTTCCATGTGAAAATGTTGATCATGAAAAATCCACTTTAGGGAAAGTTGGTGATCATAATATAAATATAGATGAAGAAAATATAACTAAAGTTTATAATAATGCTTATAAAGGAATTTTAGAAACTTGTAAAACTTGTTATAGAATAGACAACTGCAATTATTGTTTTTTTGCAAAAGGAGATGAAAGGCGTGACAGTATATCTAAATGTTCAGGAAGATATAGTTATAATGATTTTGCAAAATTTTTATCATCACGGATAAGTAATATTGAAAATGAGCCTGAGTTATATAGTTTAATATTGAAAGAAGAAGTTTTAAAATAAAATAATAAAAACATGTCAGAATTTTATTTAGCAATAGAACCATATGTCTATATTTTTGTTACTGGTAATGAAGCACTTCTCTTTAACACTCTTGATTCTAATAGTTTTTTAACTGATGATTTAGGAGTAGTAAGGATTGTTGAAATATTAAATTCAGGAGATGGATTATATGTTGCAAAACTTTCAAATGAAGAATTAGAATCCGATACTTGTAAAGCTTTTATTAGTTTTTTAAGACACAACTATATGGGCGATATTCTTCCATTTGAATTGTGTAAAAAGAAACCTGTGCAATTGAGACCATTACTAAATATCCAAACAGATATAAACCTAAACAGAAATGAAAATAAAGAATTAGAAATACCTTCAATTTTACAATATTTAACAAATATTTCATTAATTCTTAATGAATCAAGTAATAGTCAATTTTCAAAAATAACAAAGCAGGCAAATTTCAATCCTGCAAATAAGAGTTTACCTGTAAATGAAATTGACTTCACTTTAGTAAAGAATACACTTAATCGATTAAAAGAAACTTTATATTATATAAACCTAAATGGAATAGAAATTTTCAAGTATTCGAAACTATTTGAGTTAATTTCTTTGTTAGAGAATTATGATGCGATAAAAGAACTACATTGTAACCTTAAGAATCTTGCTTTAAATATCAGTAAACTTGAAAACAGGGCTTTAACAAATTTTCATTTTTCAATATCTATTTCTCTTAATGAATTTGACAGAGATGAGTTTCTTCGAACATTTAGTTTTCTTCAAACAAAAAAAATCGTTCATGATTTTAAATTCTTAATTGAAAATATGGAACAGTACGGTAAAACGGAGAAATTAATAGCCATTTACAACATTGAATCCTACTCAATATTACCATTTTATAATGGTGGGAATTTAGCATTTTTTAAAGAAATGGTGTTTATTGACAAAGACGATATTCTTAATGACAAAAAGGAAATGAATCAAATTTTAGCAAATGAAGCTATAAACTCATATTTCTTTGGCAAAATACATATTGTTCCTTCAGGAGATGTATATATAAGCTTGAATGAAGCAAAAATTGGAAATCTTTTTAGGATTGATATTTCAGAAATTGTTTATAATGAAATGAATAATGAGGGAATATGGTTTCTAACTCGTACTAAAATATCACCCTGTAAAAATTGTATTTATTGTTCACTTTGCCCACCCATTTCAAATTACGAACTTTCCATTGGGCAATTTAATTTGTGTTCTATTATCAATAATTAAATGAAGTATTTATATTTATGTAAACATTTCATATGTTGGTAATTACAATTTAAAAGCATTGTTAAACTAAGAAATAAAATGAAAATTTTTAGCACTTTCCTCTTTTTTTTATTTATACTTAATAACCTATCGGCCCAAACTGTTAAAGTAGAAGGGAGAATTATCAATTTGGAAGATAGAAAAGCAATTCAGTTTGCGGCTATTCAAATTAAAGGTCAAGTTATAGGCACAGTTTCTAATCAGACAGGGTATTTTGTGATGAATATACCTCTTAAATTTGCTGATAGTTTAATTATAATATCGAGCATTGGATTTGAAAGTAAATCTATCTCAATAAATGAAATTAAAAAAGGACAAAATATAGAGTTAATACCAAAAATATATGATATTTCGGAAATATTAGTAAAGCCTAAAGACCCGATAGAAATAATTAATTCAGCACTAAAAAAAGTAAATGAAAATTATTCCCAAAAACCAGTTTGCCTGGATGGATTTTATAGGGAAATGATGCAAGAAAATAATCAATTTATTGAACTGGCTGAAGCGGCAACTAACTTTTATTATGCCCCTTATGAAAAATATGATATACCAAAAGCCGTTAGTCAATACTTTCAAACAAGGGATATACCTGATTTGATTAATGACTATACTTTCGACTTCCAAATGTTTAATCTTGTTACGCATCCGGATGATCAGGTAAAAATAATTGAAGCACGTTCAACAGAATATCTACACAATGAGCATTTTAAAGTAATAATTTCCGGGGGGCCACTAAATATCGCTGCTTGTGATGTTGTCAAAAATGTGAGCGATTCCGAACACCAGTTTATCAATCCCAAATTTTTTAAATATTACCAGTACGAATTGATCGATATTTCGAGCTACAATAATAAAAGGGTCTATGTAATCGGTTTTAGTCCAAAGAATTTGAAAAAAGCATGGTGGAAGGGGAAGTTATTTGTTGATATTGAAAGTGAAGCTTTTATCTCGGTTGAGTACGAATTTGAGCCACAATCAAAAATTAAAAAACAAATATTTACTTTTATTTATAACCCGGCACTATTCACGAAAAAAAATTCAAAATGCAAAAACTATTTTGAGCTTAAAAATCAAAAGGTTAAAGTTGATTATAAACAGGTTGGAGACAAATGGTATCTAAGTCATATAAAAAGAGAAAGATATAAGAGCTTAAACTTTTCGAAATATTATATCTATTACAAAAATCAGCCATCTATTAACTATTATTCATCAGCTGAACTTATTATAAATGATATTAAAAGTAAAGCTGTGAAACCTTTCAATGAAGAGGAAACACTTGAGAATAGTTATAGTACAGTGCTTCAGGCTTATGAGTCGGATTATAACGAAAGTTTCTGGGAAAACTATAACATCCTTAAATCTACCCCACTTGAAGACAGCATTAAAGCAATGTTGGAGACGAAAAAGCAGCTGACTGCGCAATTTCGCGATAAAGTGCTCAGGGACGAAAATATTAATGTTCCAGTTGCACAAATAAAGCCCGACACCATTTTTATTCATAATGATACATTAATCGATAATTACAAGTGGCTTGAAAAAGTTGATAATCCAAAGGTTCTGGAGTATATTGAAGAGGAAAACAAGTACACCGACAACTATATGAAGCCATTAAAAGAACTTCGCAAAAACCTTTTTGATGAAATGAAAAAGCGCATGGATTTCAAACGCGAAATACCGAAAAAAAAACAAATTGGTGATTATTTATTTTATTATGAACAACCCAAATCAAAAAATTATCCGTACATTATTAAAGAGAATGTAATCAGTGGCAAAAAAGAAGCAATATTAGATGCAAATAGCAGAAGTCAAAAGAATACGTCTTATGCAATTGGGGGTATGGACTTCAGCCCAGGCGGCAAATATTTTGCATTTTATGAACAAAAAGAAATCGATTACGAAATATATGCTTTTATATTCGATATTGAGAAAAACAAGATAATAGACTCAATTAAAAATGCATACCCTTTAGACTGGCTAAACAACAGAGGGGCTCTCATATATTCAACCTGGGACAGTACAAACAGAGTGAATAGAATTCTTATTCATGATTTAAAACAAGCCAGCCAAAATGACAAGGTGCTTCTCGAAGAAAAAGATATAGAAAGAGAGGTCAGTTTTATGGTTTGCAAAAATTATGTTTTTATTGAATCTTATAGTGGCTTATCGTCAAAACAGTTATTCTTCAAGAAAAATGATCCCAGTATAGAATTAAAATTCATTTGTGAAGAAAATGAGCAACCAATTGGAATTTATGAAAAACATGACAGATTGGAAATAAGGAGAGGAGACAGCCTTTTCATTTCCAGTTTTGAAAAATATCAACCCCAATACTGGAAATTTATTGGCACTGATGCAGATGTATTTGCCGATAAAGAAACTGCAAATTTTGTAATAAAAATTAAGCTTGATAAATTAAGGGAGTATCTTGCTATCTACAATAAAGTAGATTCAAGTTTGTACCAAATTGTTGAATTTAAGAAGACAGAGTTTAACCACCTTGAATTTATTGATGACAGCATTTCTGAAAAAAATGATTGCTTTAAGTACAAGTATTCAACATTGGCTTTACCAGACTGTTATTTTGATTTTGATATCACTAATAAAGAAGCACGATTAATTTATCAGGATACAATTCCCGGGTATAATCCTGATAAATATGTTGAAGAATTGCTCTGGGTAAAAACAATTGATAATGAATTTGTTCCGCTAAGCTTGTTTTATAAGAAAGGCTTAAAAAGGAATGGGACAGCACCTGTGTTTCAGACAAGCT
>JARGGF010000503.1 GCA_029210905.1 Bacteroidales bacterium
AACATTATTAATACTGAAGATTACATGAACACATTTCTATACGAGTCAGGATTTTCAGCCTACTTAAAATACATAGATCCTGAGCTTCCCTACGTATTGCGCACCCCTCCTCAATTTGCTGCTAATGATGCTGTTGCGACACTTTTTAGCAGTATGTCAGTAAATCCTGGATGGCTTGAAAAGGTAGTAGGAATTTCAACAGAAGAGAAAGAAAAAATAAAAGTAAATTCAATGAAACAACTTCAGATTGAGAAATTTGTTTTTAGCAGATGGGCGCAAGTAATGTATAGATTTGAAAAGTCGTTGTATGAAAATCCAGACCAGAATCTGAATAAACTTTGGTGGGATTTGGTTAAAAAATACCAGCTGATTCAAAAGCCTGGTGCAGAAAGAGATGAGCCTGACTGGGCCACTAAAACCCACATAGTTACAATGCCCTGCAACTACCACAACTACATGTTGGGTGAGTTAATTGCCTCACAAATATACAGTTTTATTAACATGAATCTTTTAGAGGGCAATGGTGGCTGCGAAACCAAATGTATCGACAATCCTGAAATAGGTAAATACATGATTGATAAATTATTTAAACCAGGTGCCCGATATACATTAACTGATTGGCTGAAAAATGCAACAGGAGAGGGATTATCTCCAGAACATTTTACTTTCCAGTACTTAAAGTTAGAATAAACATAAAAATAGACTCCATTGTTTTTCATGCCTGTTTAATTCAAAATCTACCAAAATTATGTTGAATTCTGGTAGATTTTGAATTAAATGGTTTCAAAGGCAATTGGGTAGGGTATTTATAAAAATCTGTTTCGCAAAACCCGTTTTCCTGAATTTATAATTTTGGTAATAAAATCCTCATTTGCATTAAAGAAGTGCTTTTTGTTAATTATTAATTTAAAATTTCTAAGAATAGTAGATTATTTTACTTACATACTTTTTTTTTCGGGGATTTAGTTTATTTTTGTTCTCTAATACAGACGTGAAGAGATATTGATTAATGCTGAAGCAACGACTACAACAAAAACTGATTCAAAAGCTTTCTCCCCAGCAAATTCAACTGATAAAGTTGTTGGAGGTTCCCACTATTCAACTTGAACAACGTATAAAGAAGGAAATTGAAGAAAATCCTGTTTTAGAAGAAGGGCGAGACGATGAAGAAGAAACCTATGATGATCAAAACCAGGAAGATGATTACGAGACTAATGACGATGAGTTTTCGATAGAGGATTACATTCCTGATGATGATGAATTACCATCATATAAACTTGCTGCAAACAACTATTCTTCAGATGACCGTAAAACAGAAATCCCCTACTCATCGGGCACATCTTTTCATGAACATATTGAGCAACAGCTTGGTTTACGAATCTTAACCGAAAAGCAACAGGTGCTTGCCGAATACATCATTGGTAATATTGATGAAGATGGATACTTACGCAGAGATATAGAATCTATTGTTAACGATGTAGCATTTTCGCAAAACATCATTACCACCGAAAAGGAACTACTTGATATTCTGGAGATTATACACGATTTTGATCCTCCAGGTGTAGGCGCCAGAGATTTGCAGGAATCGCTGGTTTTGCAACTTAAACACAAAATAAAAACATCGACAAACGAAATTGACAATATTATGTACCGTTTGTCCTTTAAAATTATAAAAAATCATTTTAATGAATTTACTAAAAAGCATTACGAGAAAATTACCCAAAAGCTAAATCTAAGTGATGATGATTTGCGTGATGCTGTTGATATTATTCTTCACTTAAATCCAAAACCGGGTAGTGCTTATTCAAATCCTTTAAACAGGAATTCACAACATATTACCCCCGATTTTGTAATCGAAAATGTTGATGGTGAATTAATTCTAAGTTTGAATTCTAAAAATGTACCTGATTTAAGAATCAGTAGAACTTATTCAACAATGCTTGAGTCTTACCAGCAAAATAAGGCAAATAATACCAGGCAACAAAAAGAAGCCATCTCATTTGTAAAGCAAAAACTCGACTCTGCAAAGTGGTTTATTGATGCCATAAAACAGCGACAGAATACCTTAATGCATACCATGGATGCCATCATCCAATATCAACAGGAGTATTTTACCGAAGGTGATGAAACCAGGTTGCGGCCCATGATTTTAAAAGATATTGCAGAAAAAACCAACCTGGATATTTCAACCATCTCAAGGGTGGTAAACAGTAAGTACATTCAAACCCATTTTGGTATTTTTCCGTTAAAATATTTCTTTTCAGAGGGTATGCAAACCGATAGTGGCGAAGAAGTTTCTACACGCGAAATAAAAAAAATACTCCAGGAATGTATTGATAATGAGAGTAAAAAGAAACCACTTACTGATGAGAAACTTGCTGAAATTCTTCAGGAAAAAGGTTATCAGATTGCACGAAGAACTGTTGCTAAATATCGCGAGCAGCTGAACATACCTGTTGCAAGGATGCGCAAAGAATTATAAGCAATATTATTTTGGAATAAAGAAAAATTGTATATTCGTGTATGAGTATATCAATGATTCCTATAAAACCAAAAGCCCTGAAAAAAAACAGTACCATTGCGCTTATTGCACCAGCAGGGCCTATAACTGAACTGCAATTAGCCAGAACCCAGGAAAATCTGGCAGAGATGGGTTTTAAAAGTACCTTTACAGAAAAAATTCTCGAAAAAAAAGGATATTTAGCCGGTTCAGATGAAATTAGACTAAATGATTTACATGATGCTTTTTTAAATGACAAAGCAGATGCTATTTTATGCATTAGAGGTGGTTATGGATGCTCAAGAATAATAGACCAGGTTGATTATAAGCTTATTAAAAAACATCCAAAAATATTTATCGGATACAGCGACATTACTGCTTTGCTTAACGCCATTTGGCAAAAAACAGGATTAATTACCTTCCACGGTATTGTTGGTACTTCGGTTTTTACTAATTATACAAAGCAACAATTCAAGAACATAGTTTCGAATCAATCCTCTCATTATGAAATACATACAAATAATCCTGAAGATTTAAATATCATTAGTAAAGGAACATGCACAGGGCAATTGGTTGGTGGAAACCTTTCCATTATCAATTCACTAATTGGTACACCCTATGCGGTTGATTTCGAAAACAAAATCCTGTTTATTGAGGAAGTTAATGAAGCACCTTATAAAATTGACAGAATGCTCACTCAGCTTTTGCTTAGTGCAAATATCCAAAAAGCTGCAGGTATCATATTAGGTAAATTTAATGGCTGCGATATAGACAATATAGAAATTACAATGAATAATTCTTTATCTTTAAGCGAAATTTTCAATAACCGGTTAGAAAATATAAACATCCCTGTATTGTCGGGTTTTTCTTTTGGACATGTAAAGGATCAGGCTATGTTTCCAATTGGAATAATGGCGAGCTTTGATACTTCTGAATCAAGCATTCATTTAATTGAAAAGGTGCTTGCATAAAAATTTTAGATCTCTCATGAAATCAATTGATAAAAAAATCTTCTGCATTGTTTGTCTGTTTTTTACAACACAATTTATTAATTTTTCTTTATGGGCGCAGGAATATTCCTATATTAATGAAGAATTAAATTTGCGATTTGAAAAAGAATATTCTAATGACAGCAATTTGCACACAGCCATAAGACCATTTCTATTTTCAAAAAGCGGCCAATCCGACACCTTCAACCTCATATCACCAAATACCATCAATAACGCTTTTTTAAATAAATTATTTAATAAAGATTTATTTAATCTGGAAAAAGGGAAAAACCGGTTTTTTATAAACCCCATAATTACCTTAGCTACCGATTTTGAAGTTAAATCGAAAAAAGCTTATAACAATGCACAACTAGGATTAACAATTGGAGGCCAACTGGGAAACAAGCTGGCATTTCGTTTTGATGGTTTCTATGGTTTACAATCTTTTACTGATGATTTAGCAAAAGTTATCGATTCCACGGGCATGGTCCCTCATTATGGGAAATATCTCCAAAAGAAAGGCGGTTTTTATCATTATACTGGTATCGAAACCTATCTTTCTTACTCGCCCCTGAGTTATCTAAACCTGCAAGCTGGAATTGGTAAAAATTTTTGGGGTGATGGTTATCGTTCACTGTTTTTATCAGACAATTCCAACAGCTATCCCTTTGTAAAAGTTACTGCTAACATCTGGAAATTTAAATATATCTGGCTTTTTGGAGCACTTAATGATTATAATTCTGATTATCAGGACAATAAGCTGCATAATAAGTTGTTGTTTTCGCATTTTTTAAGCTGGAATGCTACAAAATGGCTAAACATAAATTTCTTCGAATCTATAGTAGCAAATCCAATTGACTCGATGGGCGTTTCCTATTTCAATTTAAATTACTTAAATCCAATCATATTTTTCCGTCCGGTTGAATTTGCAGGAGGATCAGCAGATAATGCACTTCTTGGATTTGGCTTTAAATTAAAACTTTGGAAAAAATACCAATTTTACAGCCAGTTTACCCTAGATGAATTTATCCTTTCTGAAATGACTTCGGGCAATGGGTGGTGGGGTAATAAATATGGTATTCAAGCTGGTTTAAAAGTGTTTGATTTATTAAATATAAAGAAT
>JARGGF010000504.1 GCA_029210905.1 Bacteroidales bacterium
TGCTTTTGTAATAATACCTGCTATTGCTATTATGTCTGGATTTTTACTCAAAATATTGAAAATAGAGAACTTTAAGCATTTGTTCTTGAATCCGAATTAAAATGATTTTGATTAACCTGTCAAAAAGCCTCCAATTCCGAAATAATTTGTAGCATACATTTCTTAAGCCGCGTTTCGGTATTCAAAATAGCCTCATTAATATCCTGTTTATCAACGGCTAAGCTAAATATTTTATCAATATTTAGTTCTTTTTTAATGCGCTCATCTCCTTCAAAAAATCCGCAGACAGCCCAAAGTTTTTTATTGTACTTTTTTGTCAGATTTGAAATATTATACAAAAGCTTGTTATTTAAGGTCTGTGCATCTATTTTTCCTTCTCCACTAATAATGATGTCTGCCTTTTTGATTTTTGATTCAATATCAAGCAAATCGAAAATTAATCTTGAACCCGATACTATTTTTGCCCCTGCAAAAGCATATAATCCCCCTCCCACTCCACCAGCTGCTCCTGAGCCTTTAATTTGCTGTATATCAATACTGTAGGTGTCATAAATCAATCTGGCAATCTGTCTTAAACCCTGATCCAAAAGAACAACCTGCTCAGGGCTAGCACCTTTTTGCGGTGCGTAAACACAGGCAGCTCCGCTTTCTCCATAAAATGGATTATCTACATCCACGGCGATAGTTATTTCAGTATTTCTATTCGTTAGCACTGAGTATATATCGTCAATTGCGCTAACATTACCCATATTGCATGGCAGTGGAGCTATTTTTTGTCCATTTGAATCAAAGAAACGAAAACCAAGTGCCTCTAGAATACCCAATCCGGCATCGTTAGTAGCGCTTCCCCCAATAAATAAAACTACCTGTTTGGCCCCATTTTGAATGGCGTGTTTTATCAGTTCACCAGTACCAAAAGTGGAACCTTTCATTATTTGATAATCTGGACTGATCCACTGAATGCCAGAAGCCTGAGCCAATTCAATATAAGCAGTATCATGCTCATTATCATATAGATATATGGCATCAACCTGGTCAAAACAAGGATTAAAAACCTGAAATTTAATTTGAGAAAAGGTGCAGGTATTCATAATTGATTCAATAGAACCTTCGCCACCATCTGCCAAAGGAATTTTAGTAATTTCAAGGGGCAAGTCGCTTTTTGAGAGTTCATTGGCAATAATTGAGGCTATTTTTGAAGCGCTCAGTGAACCTTTAAAGCTATCGGGGGCGATTAATATTTTAAATGAATTACTCATGGTTATTTTCTTTGGGAACTCAAAAATAGTTAGAATTAACATGATTTATTGAAATGTTGGCATAAAAAAAAGCCAGTGATTACTCACCAGCTTTTATAATAAATATTGGTTTGGTATGTTGAATTTTAAGATCTAAATAAAGCTTCTGGCTTTTTTAAAGAAATGGTATCAAAATATTTCTTCTTTATTTATTCACCACAATTTTCAAACTTTGACTTCCTCCATCTGCCTGTATTTTAGCAAGATACACACCATTTGACAGTCCTTCAGGATTCCAAATAAACTCCTGATTGCCGGATTCACGAATGCCATCAAATATTGTTGCTACATTTCTTCCGGCATGGTCAAAAATCATCACACTTACCGGTCCTTTTTGCATAGTGGCAAAGGTTATTTTGGCAGTATTGGTTACAGGATTTGGAAATACACTCAATTTTACTGCATTCAAAGGATTAAGATCCTTTTCAATTGAACCTGTAGCAGATTTTAATGCAGAATACTGAACATAATCAGTTGATTTTACATATACTGCATAACTTCTGGCAGGTGCTTCAACCCAAACCCTTCCATCAGAATAAACAGTGGTTGTAGTTCCCGTAAATGCATTTTTCAATGTTTGATTAGTCCAGCTATTAAACCCGGATGGAGTTGCATCAACCCACAATCCTTTTGTTGAATTGCTGTTATTGATTACTACAATGGCGCCATCTTTTGTGCCATTTCCCTGGCGGCGGGCTACATACACATTGTATGCATCGCCTGATGGCCATGGATTTCCAACCTCGCTAAGTACCTGAAGGCCACCCCCTAAATAAGTTTTTCTTGCAAATAATAGCTTGTTAATGTCATCTTTCAGGCCTGAAGGAATAGATACAGTTATTCCGGGATCGTGATTGTCAATCAAAGTAACCCCATAATAATGAGGGTAAAAAATACATGGCCTGCCTTCATGGGTTAAAATATAGGCGTAACCCATTTTCCAGTCTTTTGTAACCCATTTATCATGTTCTTTACCTGTATCATGGTTATCGAGCCAGGTAACCACTGAAGTTCCTGGAAGTGCATTTCCAGAATTATTTCTTACCATGCCGGCATGATTTAACCATCTCATGTCATAACTTGCATCCCCATTGCACATGCCAGTTAATGAGCTTTTTAGCGGAAAATCAAAACCATCGGCATCAGCACTTTGAGCCGCCAGATCGTTAACCCAATTTTTAATCCTGTAATCAGGGCCCCAATATTCACCAACAATAAATCGCTGATTTCCATCCAATAACGGAAGATTATTAATCCAGTCGGCAATGAAATCAACCTGGAAGCCTCTAACAAAATCAAGTCGAAAACCATCAAATCCAATCTGATTGGCCATCCAATAACCCCAGTTATTAAGGCGGGTCTGCACTGTTGTACTGTAGGTATTAAAATCGTTTCCAAAACCCTTAGTGTTTGGTATAATGGCATCAGCACCACCCCAATTCCAGTCAGTCAGGAAATCGTACTGATCAACCGGATGAAAATCATCGTAATCCCAAACATAGTTGGCTTCCCCAGTACCTGTGTGGTTTACATAAGTGATATGGGTATTTGTCCTTGCCTGCAATGTGTTTGTGGCAAGATTTACCCCATTATGCCAGATTTCAAAAGGATAGTATGCTCTGGTTTGATCAGCCCATTCCCAACTACTTCCAACTTGTCTTCTGGATGTTAATTTGATTACAATATCATGAGCGGTATTTACTGTAACTTTAAATTCATCTATATCTCCTGAATAATTGATAAAACCACGAACTAACTGACCAGAGGCAGGAAAAACATTCGATTGCCCTCCACCATTATTTGGTTCACTCTCCCAGGAATACGTGCCGCTAAAGCCTGCACCAGTCCAGTCCATTTCAACATCATAGGCACGTTCGGTGTAAGCAGCTGCATAATCAAGATAATATCCTTTAATTTTGATGTAATAATCCCCGGTTCCAGCATTTGGAATCACCCATTTAATTTCATTTGTTGGATAAGGAGTGTATTGATTACCACCTCTATAAGCCTCATCAAACACATATCCTTTCACTGCGGGGTTTACTTCTTCATTATCATCACCAGAATATACATGATTCAAAACCGCATCTGCGTAAACACTAATTTTTGGCTGACCGCCAATTGTGCTATGCATTGTAGTGATCATATTTTGTAGTTCAGTTCTGGAACCAAAGCGTGTTTCGGTGGTTCCTTTCTGATAATAATTACCTAAATCATAGTGGTCATAAATTCCATAGCCCATATCAACAATACCCCAGTTACCTTTTGAAGGTGCAGGGATCCATATTGCAGTTATTCCGGCAGTTTTAAGTTCCCCTGCCTTACCTGTCAAATTATCCCACCAGGTTCCATTTAAATTTGCCTCATCCACAGGTAAATTCCAGTAGAACGCCTGCATCATAGCATCGTTTTGAGCTTTTAACATTCCAGAATTGGCAAAAATAGCCATCACAAGTAAAAGTTTTCTCATAATTAAAATGAATTAAGTTTAGTTTTAATATCCAAAAATTGCTTTTTTGTTAGTCAATAATCCTTATAGTTAAACTTTTGCTATTATTTAACAACTCGAAATTTTAACCACCGCAATTTCAAGCTTATTCAACTCATATTCGACTCATTTTGAAAAATAGGACGTATTTTTTTCGACAAAAATGCCTGATTTTCTAATTTAGGACTTAGCCATCAATTTAATTTCGCAAGTTTATCTTGTTGTTTTTCAAATAATTACTAGGAGATATGCCCATTTCTTTTTTAAAAGCAAGATTAAAAGTTGATTTTGAATTAAAACCAACTTCATAGCTTAAGGCCAGCAGGGTATAATTTTTATATTTTTCTGCCGACGCAAGTTTAATGAACTCATTTATGCGATATTCGTTAATAAAATCACGAAAGCTTTTATTAAATTCTTCATTCAATAACTTAGATAAGATATGTGGCTTTGTTTCAATCATTTCAGACAACATGGCAATGTTAAGTCCCGGATTTTTAAACACCTTATTTTCAAGCATCTGTATTAATACCTTCCTTTTTAAGTCCGAAACAATCTCCTGGGGCAAACCAGGGCTTACATGCTTAACCAACCTGTCTTTTCCTGAAAAGAAGCTTTTCTGTTCACCCTTTCTCCATATCCCCTGTCTTAAGTCAGGACCATCTGTAGCTCTCATATACTGAAATAATTCAGGATATTTCCAATAGTAATAAAATTCAACAAAAATAATAAGTGAAAGAATTATTAGTACCATTTCAAAACTGATCACCCGCCATAAATCAATTTCAAAAATAAAAAGTATAAAAATTAGTGTTAAAAAAC
>JARGGF010000505.1 GCA_029210905.1 Bacteroidales bacterium
AAGATAACAGCACATTAAAAGCTTATATTGATTTGTTGGATTACGTTGGTGAATTGATAGAAGTTGACAGCACTTATAATAATTTCACTTATAAAATAGAAACCAAGCAGAAAACTTGTTTTTTTACAATTAAACAACCCTATTTTAACAGCCAGTTTTTAACCCGGCGCAGTTTATTTTATATACTTGTTACCGAACAGCAGAAACCAATACATGAAAAAAAGAAAGAACCAAAAGAATAAGGACTAACTTTCAAATATTTAGTTAGTTATAGCTTTTCTTTTAAATATTTACCGGTATATGAATTTTTACATTTAATTATTTCTTCAGGAGTTCCTTCAAATACAATATTTCCACCATTTTCACCACCCTCCGGGCCTAAATCAATTATCCAGTCTGCAGATTTAATAATTTCCGGGTTGTGTTCAATAATAAGCACTGAGTGACCCTGTTCTATTAAGGCATTAAAAGCCATCAATAATTTATTCACATCATGAAAATGAAGTCCAGTAGTTGGTTCATCGAAAATAAACAAACAATGAGATTTATTTGCATCACCACTTAAAAATGATGCCAGCTTAACACGTTGGCTTTCACCACCGCTTAATGTACTTGAAGATTGACCAAGCTTAACATATCCAAGACCAACATCCTGCAAGGGTTTTATTTTATTTGTAATTTTTTTCTCGGTGGTGCTTTTTCCTTCCCCGAAAAAATCAATGGCCTCATCAACAGTTAGTTCTAATATGTCAAATATGCTCTTCCCTTTGAACTGAACTTCAAGAACCTCTTCTTTAAATCTTTTTCCATTGCAAGATTCGCACAAAAGATGTACGTCTGCCATAAATTGCATTTCTACTTTTATTTCACCTTCACCCTGGCATTCTTCGCACCTTCCGCCATCAACATTAAACGAAAAGTGCGCAGGCTTAAAATTATTAATTTTGGAAGCAGGTAATTCCGAATAAAGTTTTCTTATTTCATCATAAGCTTTCAAATATGTCACCGGATTTGATCGTGATGATTTACCAATTGGATTTTGGTCTACAAATTCGATATCTTTTATTAGTTCTATATTTCCATCAAGTCTTTCAAATAGGCCCGAACTTTCACCATATCCTTTTATTCTTTTGCTCAATGAGGTATATAAAATGCTGTTTACCAAGGTTGATTTTCCAGATCCACTAACACCTGTTACTACTGTTAAAACATTTAGAGGAAATTTGACTGAAACCCCCTTTAAATTGTTCATCCGTGCATTAATCACTTCAATTGAACTTTTCCATTTTCTTCTTTTTTCAGGCACAGGAATAGTTCTTTTATTTGTTAAATATTGCATTGTAAGGCTGTTGTCATCTTTCAGAAGGTCTACCGGGGTGCCTATAAAAACTACTTCGCCTCCATGAGTGCCAGCAAAAGGGCCAATGTCAATGATTTGATCTGCGGCCCGCATTATTTCTTCATCGTGCTCAACCACAATAACAGTATTACCAATTTCCTGCAGATTGCGTAAAACTTTGATCAATAGCTGAGTATCGCGGGGGTGAAGGCCAATACTGGGCTCATCAAGAATATACAAGGATCCTACCAAGCTACTTCCCAGTGATGTGGCCAGATTAATTCGTTGCGATTCTCCTCCGGATAAACTTGAAGACAATCGGTTTAAATTTAAGTATGAGAGGCCAACTTCATTTAAAAAAATCAGACGATTTTTTATCTCCACTAGAATTCTTTGCCCAACTTCAAAATCATAATTACTTAGTTTTAAGTCGTTAAAGAATAACAGTAATTTTTCAATTGACATGTTCACAAGTTCATCTATGCCCAATCCGCCTACCTTAACGTATAACGCTTCTTTTTTCAATCTTGAGCCGTTGCATTCATTGCACCTGGTTTTTCCTCTGTAGCGCGAAAGCATTACCCTGTACTGAATTTTGTAGTTTTCTTTTTCGAGCATTTGAAAAAACTCATCAAGGCCCTTAAAATGTTTATTACCAGACCATAACAGGCTTTTTTGTTTTTCTGTTAACTGATAAATTGGTTTGTGAATGGGAAAGTCAAATTTATCGGCACTATAGATAAGCTGGTCGTTCCACCAGCTTAATTTTTCGCCCTTCCAGCAAGCTATTGCCCCATCATATAAAGAAATATTTTTATTAGGGATCACCAAATCTTCATCAATACCTATTATCTTTCCAAAACCTTCACACTTTGGGCAAGCACCAAGCGGGCTGTTAAAACTAAAAAGATGTGTAGAGGGTTCAACAAACTCTAAATCGTCCAACTCGAATTTGTCGGAGAAAGTTTCTGAAATTATTTCTTTTTCCTTATAAAATTTTAATGTGCACTGGCCATCTCCCTCAAAAAAGGCGGTTTGTAAAGAATCTCCCAGTCTACTCACATTATCTTCATCCGAACTTACCGAGCCTCGATCGATTACTAAAAAAGCATCTGCTAATGATTTGGCCTTTTGAACGATTAAGTCTTCAATTCTTATTGTTTCTTCTTTTACTTCAATTCTTGAAAATCCCTGCTTTAATAAAACCTCTAATTGTTTTTGCATAGTACGCCCCTTTGGTATTATAAGAGGGGCAAGTATTTGAAATTTAGTATTTTCCTTATATTCCAGGATTCTATTTATTACGCTACTCACTGAATCCCGCTTAACTTCCTGGCCAGAAACCGGTGAATAGGTTTTTCCAATTCTGGCATACAGAAGCTTCAAAAAATCGTAAACCTCGGTGGAAGTTCCTACAGTTGAGCGGGGGTTACGCGTATTTACTTTTTGTTCTATGGCAATTGCTGGAGGTATTCCTTTGATATAATCTACCTCGGGTTTATGAATCCGGCCCAAAAACTGGCGTGCATAAGAAGACAGGCTTTCTACATATCTTCGCTGACCTTCAGCATATAATGTATCAAAAGCAAGCGATGATTTGCCTGAACCTGATAACCCTGTGATTACTACTAGCTTGTCACGCGGAATTTCCAGATCAATATTTTTTAGATTATGAATCCTTGCGCCTTTAATTAAGATATATTCGTCCTGATTTATAGATTTTTCCCCTGGCATTTGTTTTAGCTTTCAAATTTCAGATTATTTTTTTTGCAGCTTGCAAAGATAGTGCTTTTAATTAACAGAAGAAGTTATAAATATCAACCTAATATTATCTGACATTATTTTATAAGGCTTAAAAGCGTTGTATTATTGTATTTTATTATTCGGCTTTTTTATTGTATGGCTTAACAAAATTTAATATTCTTTAACAGTTGTTTGATATTTGTGTAATTAAAATTTTGTTTCTTTGCTTTGAAAATTACGCTCTTAATAATTTGTTAACAATTATTAAATTGGTTGATTCACCAAGAAAAAGAATTTATTGATAAAACAAATTTTACTTTTTGGAGCATAATTTCCACCTTTGATATACAATTTATCAATAACTATTTAAAAAAGGAGGATTGCCTATAGATTAGATTTTTACTCTACTAACCAATAATAATAGACGTATGGCATCTAATCGAATGAAAGATTATGAATTAGTTAAAAAATTCATAGAAGGCGATCAGGAGAGTATAGAAGTATTGATAAACCGACATAAGAACAGGGTTTATACTTACATCCTACTTATCGTTAAAGATCAGCAACTTGCCGAGGACATTTTTCAGGACACATTTATTAAAGTAATAAACTCCTTAAAAAAAGGAAAATATCAGGAAAAAGGCATTTTTGTATCCTGGGTAGTCCGAATAGCTCACAATCTTATAATTGATTATTACCGCAAACAAAAGCATTTAAAAACCTATTCAAGTGAAGATGGTGATTTAGATGTATTCAACCTCAAAAAACTAGCCGACGAGAACATTGAAGATATTATGATAAACAATCAAATATCATCTGATGTAAAAAAGCTGGTTGAGTTATTACCTGATGAACAAAAGGAAGTGATTATGTTGCGGCATTATGGCGGCTTAAGTTTCAAGGAAATAGCAGAGCAAACAGAAGTTAGCATTAATACTGCTCTCGGTCGCATGAGGTATGCTTTAATTAATCTTCGGAAAATTATTGAAACTAAAAATATCATTTTGACAAGACAATAGTTACGGCATTTTGATATTTTCAAAACTGGTTTTTGTTTGTGAAATGAATGACTTTTTAAGCATCTCAATTTGCAAGCGGGAACCAGTTTTTATTTGTAAATTCTAACACAAAGAAATAAACATCTTTTTAACAGGTTGTATCGATTTTATGTACATAAAGATCAGCTGATTAATTTTTCTTTTGGCATCTTTAAAATCATTTAATTTGGTAATAAAAATAAATTTATTCATCAAATAAAAATATTTAATAATAAAAATTCATGGGATGCGTTTAATAATTAAAAAGTACTATTTTAATCTATTAATTGCCTATGAAAAATATTTACACATTAGTTTTTTCAGTAAACAATCTTGAAGAAGAGGAAAATTATTTGTTAAATCTTAATGAGGTTGATAAAAAGGAACAACTTATCAAGGATTTATTTGATAATGTTGAATTTTCACCCAGAAAAGAGTTAGTTGACAATCTCTTTAAGTTTGTCAGAGAAGGAAAAATTTAGAAAA
>JARGGF010000506.1 GCA_029210905.1 Bacteroidales bacterium
CTTCTGTAATAGTTAAAAACATTCTCAACCAAAGTTTTAATTTGTATTTGCCAGTTTGTATACCGGGCAATATGAATCAGCATTGAATTATGCACATTTATTTGTCCTCTCAATCTTCTGACTGCGCAGGTAATTATAAAACATTTAATTGCAGATTTCAACGATTCAGGAAGAGTATCAGGTAATTGAGAATCTCTATAGTTTCCATTTTCAAATAGTTCACCATAGTCACCTATTCTATTGACAATTGGTAAAACTGTATCATTTTCTGTTATATCATCTGAAACTTTTATGCCAAATACCTTATCCGGACCTATGTAATTTGAGGGTGCGGGAATATTTATAATAAAGTCTTTTGGGAAAATCTGATCTTCGACAATTGGTATAAATATATTTGCAAAAGGAGTTGCAGTATAACCCACATAACCACTTTTATCGAATAATCTTAATATATCCCGTATTAATCCATTGATCCGTGTTGTTTTATCATCATCCTTGCTAGTGTTTATTGAGGCATTATCAGATTCATCATCAATTACCAATAAAGATTTACTTCTTATAATCCTTCTACCATCGCTTTGTTCAATAGCTTGGGCAGAAAGCCACTGCAATAATCTTTTCAATACATGGGAATTCTTTTTGACTACTGCAATAATTGGTTCATTTGTATTGAAATTAATTCCCAAAGAATTGGCTGAACCTGCTGAAAAATCTCCCTTATCGAGACTGGAGGTAAGCGAATGAGCAATTCCTTTTTGGTCAAATAAACCAACACCCATCTTTATTCCATTCTGGCTAAAAGCTCTCTGATGTTGTGTGTCAAAACCAAGAAAACCTTCATCCAATCTCAATTGTGTCTGACTTCTTAAGTTATTGTGTATTCCTGCCAACACAATAATCATTTTAAAACCTGCATCAGCGGCTTTGCAAATCAATCCTGTATAGTTGGATGTTTTGCCTGACTGAACCTGACCTACAACCAATCCATATTTGCTAATTATGATTTTTTCCTGAGGATTAAATAAACCATCTAAAATTCTATCCGTTAATTTATCTAATTGGTTTGTAACGGTAAGTGGCATATTTTTTTGATCAATCAGATACTGCTCATATCTTTTCCAGAACTGCCAGTCAATTGTTGCTTTTTTTTCTGCAATCCACGGTAATCTTCTTTCGGCATCTTCAATTATTCGAAAATCATCTAATCTGATATTATAGATAGATTGCACTTCTCTTATCAGTTCTTCTTTGTTTAAATCTGAAAATAAAGGAATATGCAAAGCATTTTCAACCGCTTTTTCTATCTCTTCAAGTGTTACAGAACCAATATTTGGTAATAAACTCCGTACAATTTTAATTGCTTGTTCTTTCATTAAATTAATTTATAAATTCCAGAAAATGAGTGAATTGATTGAATGGTTCTATATTTGAAATGATAGCTTTGGAAATTTCAGGTGTCTTTCCCGAGATAATCAGGCTGTTATATAAAAGTTCCATTGAAGATTTAATTATTTCCTGATTTGTTCCTTCAAAAGGTTTTCCCTGTCCATCGGGATCTTCTGCTTCCTTAATATAAATAGATTTTGAAGGAATTGTTTCTTCAATAAATCTTATCAATAGTTCGATTGTTTTTTCAGGTTCATTTTTTGCATCTTCTTTGAATTTTGCTACCAGAGGATGCTCACGATTAATTTTATAATACCATTTATCGCCTCTTTTATTATTAATCCACAGCGGTATAAATTTTTGTCCCGGAAATTGTTTTATGTTTTTCCCTCTATGTCTGTATACTTCTACTGCCTGATTACGAACCTGACCAGCATATGCTTTCAATTGTTCCCGCAACAATAATGGAGGTCTGGCAACCGATTTTTTTATGTCAATCTGCCACTCCACATCCAGGCTATTTGGCAAATCAACCAGAATGCGTGCAAGCTTGTAGTGTTCTTCCTTGCGGAACAAACCTAACCAGTCACCAGCAACTAATAATCTTTCATTTCTGTAAATGTAAAATCCCTGCTGTTCTCCCCATCCTCTTGGTCCCTCTGCATTCCTGTATTCTTCTTCAGTGATTTTTGATTTATGTGGTAGAACATAGCCTTTCACAGTGACTTTTCCATTGTGCAGTGATTCTTCAGGAAATCCCTGTGTAGCCAATTCACGCGCAAGAAAAGGATTCCATGCTTCAACTTGTCTGTCCTGAAAATAAATCTGAATTTTGCCACTTTCAATAAAACGGTGAAACACCATCGCCAGGTGTTTTTTCACCTGCTCGAGTACCATTAGGAATTTACCCAACGCTTTGGCATCATCAGACTGAAAATTTTTCACCAATCTGTCGATGTTTTTCCATATAACAATTGTCCCAGATTTTAATTTTTCAATTTCTGTTTTAAAGCGTTCGTCAGGAATATATTTAATTAAATCCCAGCAACCTGTTTGTTTTACAAAATCCAAATCCCAAGTCCAGTATGCAATCTGACTATTTTCTTTTTTGCTTATTAATGAAAGTTTTCTTGCCTGTGAAAATGAAGCTGTCTTTAATCCTAAACCAAATCTGCCTAAATCTTTAATATTTCTATCCTCCAGAGGATTTCTACTTCCGGGGCGCATTGCCTGAATGAGTTCTTCATTATCCATTCCCCTTCCATCATCTTTTATCGAAAGCCAGGTTTCAGATCCTTTCCATTCAAAATTAACCCAGATGTTTTTAGCTCCTGCAGAAACAGAATTATCTATAATATCGGCAATAGCAGCTTCCAGGCTGTAGCCAATTGCCCGAAAAGTTTCGATCATGGAGCTAGCTTCTGGAATTGCTTGAGTGGTTGGATATTTGGAGTAGTCAATCACAGCTTGTTAATTATAGTTCACTAATACCCGGCCTATTCACCTGATTTGACAATTGTGATTGAATATCAGTACAGATTTCCCTTCTCAGTTTTATTGTTGGTACAATTTTTCGTTTTTCAATTTCGTTTTTAGTGGTTGTTTTGATGAATCTGAAATCAAATAAGAAAAATTTTTCTTTTTTATTAATTAAAAATATAGGTGTTTTGATTTGATAGTTAGAATTATCAAAACTCATATGATATTTTGAATTTAGTATGATACCATGTATAATTCTAATATATTTTTTGTCCTGAGAGTAATCACAAACAGGGGTTAAATCGAGCTGAATTAAATTTGGTTTAGATTTTAAAATATTGACTGTTATAAATTTGCCATACTTCTCTTTCCAAAGAATTTGTTTAAGAAGATTATTTTCATTTTTAATGAAATATATATTCCCTTGTTCAAACGAATCAAGTTTTGATAATTTTCTTATTAGATGCAGTTTTGAATTTATTTCTGCTTTAACTTTAGAGTTCAAAGAATCTTTCTTTTTATTAGACGAACTTGCTTCCCAAATATCATCTTTAACATTTTCAATGGTTCCTAAATTATTATCACTAATTGAGTCTTGTATTTTTTCTGCAAGAAAGGAATTTAGGCCACTAAATGCTGCAAACAATTTCAAATCATCTGATGTCGACTTTATATAATCATTTCCAATAACTGCTTTTGCTAAATGGAACATTATTACCTTCATATTTTTATCCCAGTCTTTTGAAATGGGATATAGTGAAGAAAATACGCTAATGGTTTCAGATATGTTTTGATGAACAATGTTCTCCCAAGTCAAAAGATTTTTCATCAATGAAATATTTTCAAGTTCACTGTGTAAAATTTCTTGAAGTAGTTGAAATTTATCATCCTGAAATACATAAGCACCATCGATGTATGAAAAATAATCTGACTTTTTTAGACGAATAGTTTTTACTGGCTGTTTATTTTTTAGCTCAGGATTGTTTCTGAAATGTTTGTCGAGATTGTCTGCAAAATCATTTATTTTTTTACTCCAGATTACTAAACAATATGGTTTTGATTTACTTGGGCATATTGATTTTAATATAGGGTGAAGTGTGCTTATGACTGCTTTAGGAGTATGTTGGGATTCAACTATATTTAAGTCAAGAAAAAGCAAGGTAATAGGGTTTTCATTTGGATCTAATGGGAAATCTACAATTTTTAAGCCTGTATAATAATTGAAGGCAATCCTCTTTTTTGAAAAAAAATCCATTAATGGTTTAACTTCTTTATACTTGTCATCTATAATTGCAATTCTACCATTTAAAGGAAGATTCATAGTCTTATTTTTTAAAAGCTAAACCAATTAATGCACCTATCCTAAATTCTTCTGGCAAATCAAAATCTCCCCAATCAGGGAATGCTATTTTTCCCTTTTGAGCTAACATAATTTCACTCGAAATATGCAGACCGAGACCTATTCCATCAGGTTTAGCAGATACAAATGGTTCAGTAATTTCTTCAGTAGGCAATAAAAATCCAGTACCATTATCTGCTATAATAATATTAAGATATCCCTCTTCTTCCTCGGAAAGTCCTATATATATTTTCTTTTTGCGTCTACCTGCTTTTTCTAACCAATAGATGGAATTATCAATTATATTCATTAGACTTCCTATGAGCAAACTTCTTGCGATTTTTGTTTTACTTTTTCTCGAATAATTTCTATATGCTCTTATTATCTCAATCTTATGT
>JARGGF010000507.1 GCA_029210905.1 Bacteroidales bacterium
GGCAAACATCATTTAAAACCACTTATGAGCGATTGGGAAACACACGTTTCTACAGTTTTCCCGGATGTCCAACTGAAGCAATTTATTGAAATGCGGGGGGCAGATGGAAGTTGTTGTACTCATATTTCAGCACTTTCTGCATTTTGGGTGGGTTTGTTATATGACAACGAAGCACTGGATAGTGTTTGCGACTATATTAAAAACTGGGATATTGAATCCATTCAAAAAATACGTGCCCAGGTTCCAAAACTTGCCATGAAAGCAGAATACGGTAAACTTAAGGTGCAAATGATTGCAAAAGATCTAATAAATATCTCAGATAAGGGGCTTTATAACAGAAGTATTGAATTGGGAATAGAAAATGAAAGCAAATATCTCGATGTCATTAAAGAAATTGCCCGAACAGGAAAAACCCAGGCAGATATTTTACTCAAAAAATACCACGAAGAATGGAATCAGGATATTTATAAGCTGTTCAGTTATAATTGTTAACAGATTTATTAAACATAAAAAAAAGCCAATTACGTTTTGCAAGTGATTGGCCTTTTTTTTTATATCTTATTGGAAAAAAGATTTTCCTAATAAAAACCGAATTCGTTATTGTAATTCAAATGCAGCCCTTATCACGTCTTTTGAATTTGTTCCTACCATAATTTCAAATTCTCCTGGCTCTACCAAATATTCCCCCTTATTATTATAAAATCCAAGTTCCTTATCTGTTAATAAGAACTTAATATTTTTGGTTTCGCCCGGCATTAATTCAATTTTTTCGAAGCCTTTTAGTTCCTTTACAGGACGTGTAACACTGGCAAACTTATCGTGTATGTACAATTGCACTACTTCTTCACCTTTTACTGTACCTGTGTTTTTGATATTAACTTGTACTTTAATGTTTTTTTGATCACTTCCATCTATTTTTAAATCAGAATATTTAAAATTGGTATAGCTCAAACCAAAGCCAAAAGGATACAATGGTTCGTTTGATTCGTCATTGTAATGCGACCAGTAAACCAAATTAGAAGGATTAGGCCTACCGGTACTGTAATGGTTATAATAGATAGGAATTTGTCCAACACTGCGTGGAAAGCTCATTGGCAATTTACCGCTCGGGTTATAATCACCATATAAAACCTGAGCAATTGCGTTCCCGCTCTGTGATCCTAAATGCCAGGTTTCAAGAATAGCGGGTACATGCTCTTCGGCCCAGTTTAGGATTAATGGACGGCCATTCATAAGCACCAGCACAATATTTTTATTTGCCTGATATACAGCTTCCAACAATTCCTGCTGAACCCCAGGCAGATCAAGATTGGCGCGGCTTCTTCCCTCTCCTGTCTGAAATCCGTGTTCACCCAATACCATAATAACCAAATCGGATTTTTTGGCCAGTTCAATCGCTTCGGCAAAGCCACTTTTATCAGTTTCATTAATTTTTAATTCAAAAAGTACAGAAGTTCTCCCCTGGGTTAAATCAGCACCTTTAGCATATTTTATGGTATTTTCTGGGTAGGCACTCAACCCTTCTAATACAGAAACTGCAGAATTATCCTCGCCCATTGCGCGCCAACTCCCAATAGGGCTATTTTTATCATTAGCCAGTGCCCCAATTACTGCTATTTTTTGTTTCTCTTTTTTTAATGGGAGCAAATTGCCTTTATTCTTTAACAAGACAATCGATTTTTTTGCCATATCAAGTGCTGCTTTATGATGATCAGGGTGGTTCAACAAGGTTTTTTCTCGCTCCGCGTTGCAATATTTGTATGGATCATCAAACAAGCCCAATTCAAATTTTACCCGCAATATTCTTTTTACTGCATCATCAACTATTGAAATGGGCACAGTGCCGGCCTCAACCAATTCCTTAAGGTGGCTTATATAAGCATAGGACTCCATGTCCATGTCAGAACCAGCTGTTAAAGAAAATTCAGCAACTTGCTTTAAATCAGAAGCATATCCATGAGCTATCATTTCCCGGCCCGAAGCCCAATCTGAGACCACAAAACCATCAAAAGCCCAGCCATCCTTTAAAATATCACGCTGTAAAAATGAACTTCCAGTGGCAGGGATCCCATTTAGCAGGTTAAAAGAATTCATAAGAGTTCGCACACCTGCATCAACAGCAGCTTTAAAAGGAGGAAGTGCCACGTTATAAAGTGTGGAAGTGCCAATATCTACAATATTGTAGTCCCTGCCAGCCTCTGAAAATCCATAAGCTGCAAAATGTTTGGCACAAGCAGCTACAGTATTAGAAGCAGCTAAATCATTTCCCTGAAAGCCCTTAACCCTTGCCGCACCAATTTTACTTCCCAAATAAGGATCTTCTCCTGCGCCTTCCATTACGCGCCCCCAGCGGGGATCCCTGGAAATATCAACCATAGGGCCAAATGACCAGTTTAAGCCTACTGCCGAGGCTTCAATAGCAGCTATTCTTGAGGAAAGCTCAATAGCTTTAAGATCCCAACTGGCTGCTTCTGCCAAAGGAATTGGTGAAATTGTTTTGTAGCCATGTATAACATCGTATCCGAAAATTAAAGGGATTCCTAATCGGCTGTTTTCAACTGCAATCTTCTGAATTTTTCTAACATTTTCAACCCCGGTAATGTTAAACATGGAACCTACCCTGCCAGATTTTAAATGCTCGTATTTCATTTTGGCATTCCCACCAACAGGCTCAGGCCCGGTGACTTCCCAAAATCCATTGTATTGGTTCATCTGTCCAATTTTTTCATCGAGGGTCATTTTTGAAAGTAACTCGTTTACTTTATTCTCTATGTCGCTATTCTGAGCATTTATAGGATGAAGGTATATCGATAAAATAATTAAAAGCAGGGTAAATAGTTTTATTTTCATTGGGTGCTAAAATTAAGAATTTAGATTATTTGCTGTTTAAAAAATATAGTGTACAATTATACACTAAGTGAAAGATAATGCAAAATAAACATATTTAGATGAATGTTCAAAAAGATTATATTTAAATATCCAAATAGTGCTTTACTTAAAATAATTTTGACAGATATGAATATGTGTACTTACTACACTTACATCATTAATTTCAATAAAAGTAAAAAAAGTTACAACTTTAAAAAAATAGAGGTACCATTTTACAAGATATAAACTGTTAGTTTTAGTTTTCCAAAATTTAAATACATAAAATCAATTCTGCTCTGCTTTTCTGGTTTTCTCGATAAACAGTATAAATAGAAACCCCAAAGTGTAGGCAAGAATGTCTTTTATATCAAAAGTGCTTCCTATAAAGATTGTAGCCATTTTATATTTTCGAAGGCCAAGATGATCGATGAAATTAAAATATTGAAGAATTTCAACTGAATAAGCAAAGAAGAGCACCAGTACTGCAACAGTTCCTATCCGGTTTTTAATAAAAATTTTCAGAAAACAATAGATAAATATCACCACCAGCATGTCCCCAACAAAAGGACGAATAAAAGCATCTTTTACAAAAATTGCTATCAGAAATTCCAGGATAAATAGTATGATTGCAAAATAGAAGTATTTTTTATTAAAGTTAATCATTGTTTTAGCATCAAAGTAAGGGTTTTTTTTCAAAAAAATTAGTGATTAATCTTCTTTCGGTTTTTCAAATATGGCCTTTTCACGTTCAATAAATTGCCACAGCCTGGTAGGCTCTTTTCCAAAGATTTGCTCATAAAAGTTTGAAATCTTAGGTTCATTCTGAAACCTTGGTAAAAAGTGAAGCATTATCATCACCATAATCATCCCTTTCCGCATCCCCTGCTTTCTTTTTAACCGGTAAAAGCTAATTATATTGGGGCTGACATAATCAATCTTATTATCAGTATATTGATTAAGTTGATCAACCACTTCATAAAAATTAAGGTTTTCATTACCTGTAAGTTCTATAGACTTATTGGAACATTCTTTAAAATTAGCAAGCAAATAAGCAGCAGATTCGCCAATATTTTCAACATCTACCCAATTAAATTTTGCTTTACCGGCAGGCAGTATGATTTTTCTATACTTTTGAATATCAGCAAGTAATGTAGTTGTTAAATTTTGCATAAAATAGCTTGGCCTCAGAAAAATGTATTTAAAGCCAAAATCTAATATTAATTTTTCAATTTTGTTATGTGGAATAATTTTACTTTTTTCAGCTCCCTGAACCGATAAAAAAAGCACTTCTTTTACACCCTGAGCCCTCATTGTAGTAAGAAGAGGCCTAAAGTAGGTTTCCGTGTCGGAAATATGCGGGGGGCGAAGAAGAAAAACTGTATCAACATTTACAAAGACCTCTTCAAATGTTTCCCGATTTTCGAAATCAAAATTCCTGAATTGAAGATCCTGATATTTAGCAAATATTTTTTTTGCCCTACCAATATCCCTTACACCTGCAAATACCTGATATTCTATACTTAATCTGCATAAAAACCCAATAAGGGAACAACCTGCATTTCCAGTTGCTCCGGTAATTAATATTTTCTTCATTGAAATAACTATAAAATTTGGATATTTTCAAAAAACTACAAGTAAAAATCGAATCTTAGTGATACCTAAGTTGAGCGGTTGGAGCACTGCGAACAAGCGCTTTACTTAGGTAAAACCCTCCCGACCTTCGGTACGGGACA
>JARGGF010000508.1 GCA_029210905.1 Bacteroidales bacterium
ATAAAGACAATCGCTGGGGATGGTTCCCATCTATTGCATTAGCATGGAAAATATCCAATGAAAGCTTTATGGATGGTTTTACTTTTATTGACAATCTGAAACTTCGTATTGGTTGGGGTAAAGTAGGTAACCAAAATGTATCTAATTTTCAAACTTATCAAACTTACGGAACCGTATCAACAAACTGGGGAACAGGTATCTTAGCTGATAATACTCCTAACCCTGAATTACAATGGGAAACTACTTCTTCAAGCAATCTTGGTTTAGACTTAAATTTATTCCGAAACAGGATTGAATTTATTGCAGATATTTATTACAAAAAAACAGACAACCTATTATTGGAAGTGCCTTTGCCTTCATACGTTGGAACTTCGGGAGCTGGTTCAACAAGCAGACCGTGGCGCAATATTGGTTCTTTGGAAAATCAGGGGATAGAGCTGACCCTCAATACAGTTAATTTCAACAAAGGAAATTTTATGTGGCGTTCGAGCTTTATATTTTCTATGAACCGAAACAAGGTTTTATCAATGGATACCGAAACCAGTTTGATTAATAAAACACTTCAACAAGGTTCAGACGTTACTGTTGTTACACGAACTGCTATAGGAGGGCCAATTGGGCAATTCTATGGTTACAAAATAATTGGACGATTTGAGCAGGCTACTGACTTCTACTATAAAAACACCGCAGGGCAAATTGTTCCGACAGCCTTGCCCGAAGGTATGGAAATCGGCGAAAATGGTGCCTGGATAGGTGATTATATTTTCGAGGATATCAATAAAGATGGGGTAATAAATGACGAAGATCGAGCTTATATTGGAAACCCTGAACCAGTTTCAACTTTTGGATTTGGTAATACCTTTTCATATAAAGGATTTGAATTAAATATCTTCTTAACAGGTGCTTATGGTAACGAAGTAGTTAACTATCAGCGCCGTTGGCTGGAAAACCCGAGGGGAAATACCAACCTTTTGAACAAAGCTTTGGGTTATGCCGATTTAGCCCTTATCAACCCTGATGGGCCAGTCGATTACCGAAACGTTCATATTGTAGCAGGCGATTCGGATATGCCGCGAATAGCTGCTTCAAATGCTGCTTCTGAATCAAACTTCCGTTTTAGCGACAAGTTTGTTGAGGATGGATCTTATATAAGAATCCAAACAATTTCACTGGCTTACTTTTTACCAAAAAAATGGATCAGCAGAATAGGTCTTCAGAACGTAAAAGTATATTCAAATATTCAAAACCTATATACATTTACTAAATATTCAGGCTACGATCCGGCAATTGGTTCCTTAAACCAGGATGCTTTGATGACAGGTATTGATAATGCACGTTACCCAATGCCACGTATCTATACTTTTGGACTAAATGTTACCTTATAATAGAAAAAAATAGATAAACATGAAGACAATTAATTCAATAACATATATACTTATAATAGCTTTCACTATTGGGTGGACTAGCTGTAGTGACTTTCTTGATACTGTGCCTGATGATAAAATAACCGGGGATAACTTTTATCAAAACGAAGATGATTTTAGAGCAGCCACTGCTGCCCTTTATAATGTAGTGTGGTGGGATTTTAACGAAAAATTTTATTACGGATTGGGCGATGGACGTGCTTACAACTTATATGCACCTTTTTCAGACTATATTTATCCATTCATGGATTTAACAGAAAGTGGTATTACCGGACCTTTGGTACAAGCATGGCAATCCCTTTACAACGTGGTACAGCAGTCAAACAAAGTGGTGATTGGCATCTCAAACAGCCCGTTAGAAGAAGGGGTGAAAAACCAATATATTGCCGAAGCACGTATGATGCGTGGTACAGCATACTGGTATCTGGCTTCCCTGTGGGGTAATGTGATAATTAACGAAAACCCTGATGAGTTGGTTATAAACCCGATTGTAAACACATCTCCGCTTACAGATGTTTATGAATATGCTATGAGAGATCTGGAATTTGCTGCCAAATATTTAAATGAAACCTCCTATCAACCAGGACGTCTTAACAAATACAGTGCTTTTGGAATGCTTTCAAGGATTTATCTCTCCCGTGCCGGGCTAAGTAGCAATCCAAACAGCGGTACTCGTGATGCCAGTTACCTGGAATTAGCAAAAAAAGCTGCAGAAAAGGTTATTAACGAAAGTGACTATACCTTGATGGAAAAATATGAAGATCTATTTATGATTGACAATAATAATAACTCTGAATCAATGTTTGCCTTGCAATGGGTGTCCAACGGAGAGTGGGGAACCAACAACCCACAGCAGGCATTTTTTGCATCAGGATCACAAATTACCGGCGACGATGCAGCCTGGGGCTACTGGACCAGGGCAACCTATGATGTTCTTTTAGAATACGAGGAAGATGATTTACGCCGCAGAGCCACCTGGATGGGACAAAACGATTTTTATCCTGAAATTAATGCTGCTAATGGAGGGTATACGCATGATATTCCAAATGACTTTTTAAATGTAAAAAAAGGTGTAGTGGGTTCAAATAAAGACAATCCCTTGATTTTTAAACAAAGCTCTGCACTAAATACATATATGTTACGTTTGGCCGAGGTTTATTTAAATTATGCCGAAGCCGTATTAGGTGATGCTGTAAGTACTAATGATGCAATCGCTATAGAATTAGTAAACAGACTTCGGACAAGGGCAGGATTAACTAATGCTAAAACCAGCCTGACTTATGCAGATCTTATTCATGAAAGACGCGTTGAACTTTGTATGGAAGGTCAATACTGGTATGATTTAGTCCGTCGTTCCTACTATCAACAACAGGAAGTGATCAACTATATTATCGGGCAACAACGTGGAGTGATTGTTCCTTTTATTTATGAAACATCAACCAATACTGTATCAGTAGATCCTGAAGGAAATGAAAGTAGCCGTGCAATTGGTATTATTGATGCAAGCATTTTCCTGATGCCTTATCCAGAATCGGAAGTAGTACAAAACCCGCTGCTAAAGCAGGCTCCTGTGCCTTATGCGTTTACTGAAGAAAGAATAACTGACTTATTCTAAAAAAGTAAAAGATTTAAAATAGAATTTTATAAAAAAGAGAATATGAAAAGTATATTTTTAATAATAAATAATATAGCGTTAAAGACCTTACTTACATTAGTGGTCTTTGCAATGTTATTTTCATCATGTGAAAAAGATGACGAGGGCGTAGGCCCAATCTCAATTACAAATGTTTATCTGCAAGATGCTGAATCTGCAGTTCAGGACAGGGCCGTTACTTTTGCCAGGCAAGGTCAGCTAATAAGAGTTGAGGGCACCGGATTTACCGGGCTGAAAAGAGTTTATATAAATGGACTGAAGGCTTATTTTAACCCTGTACTGGTTTCAGAAAATTCAATGTTGGTAAGTGTGCCCAGAAATACACCAATAGTTGATGCAGAACCCGGGGTAAGGAATACTATACGTTTTGAAAATGATAATTATACTAGCATTTTCGAAATTGAGATTCGAGCTGCTGTGCCCGTCATTACCAGCATTTCTAACACCCTTCCTTTAGCTGGTGAAACCATAACTGTTTATGGTACAGGCTTATTGGAAGTTAATAAGGTAGTTTTTCCAGGTGATGTGACGGTTGCTGACGGAATTATTTCCGATGAAGATGGTGAGTTTTTTACAGTTACCGTGCCTGAAGGTGTTTCTGATGAAGGTGGTTCATTGTTGATTGAATGTGCCAATGGTGGTGCTTATTCACCTGCTTATTTCAACTTCAAGGCTGGTGTTATCTTAAACTTTGATGGCATAGGCCAACACGGTTTTTGGGGAAGCGCTACCAGCATGATTACTGCTGATGATTTGGTAGCTGCTTCTGTTGGTACAGGAAATGTATCGCAGGGAACCTATGTGGCCCATCGTCCGTCGCGCATTACTTCTTTTGATCCTGCAACTTTCCGTTGTTCGGAGGTTTGGACAGCAGGAAACGATGTAGATGACTGGCGAGGACAGATTACTCCCTACATTCCTGCATCAACACCAGTTAACGAGGTTGCCTTCCAGTTTGATATTTATGTTCCAAACGAATGGGCTGGTTCTGGATTTTTAAAAGTGTGCCTCTATAATTCATTTAATGGTGGGGAATGGTCTGGAAATGTGTACAATTATGTTCCCTGGGTAGTTGATGGTGAGATTAAACCTTTCAAAACCGAAGGATGGACAACAGTAACGGTTCCTTTTAGTGAATTTTATGGGTTTTCTGATTCAGAGGGCGGATATACTTTTGAAGATGTTTTAGCAGCCCGTGAAGCCTCAAGTTATAAGAACTTTGGTATTTACTTTGAAAATGGTGATTTTACTTTGGAGAACATTACCGGAAACAGCGCCGATAGTGAAACTGAATTTCCTTCGGCAATTACTTCTGTTGATGTCTTTACTGATAACTGGAGAATTGTCTCTCTGGCAACCCCGGTATACAGCGATTTCCCTGATACAGAATAGAAATAAATTATTAGCCAGGGCTATTTCAAACCAATAGAAATGGCCTGAATCTATAAACCTGGAAATCTTAATAAAATAATGATTGTTAAAAATATTACAATGAAAACAAAAAATATATTACCAATAATT
>JARGGF010000509.1 GCA_029210905.1 Bacteroidales bacterium
TAGGGCCTGGCATTTTATTTTATGATTATGGTGATGCATTAAGAACATCAGCTAATACTGCTGCTGAGGATGAAAAAAATCTTAGTAAAGTTCAATTTAATCTTAATGCTTTCTCAGCTTTTACTTCGGGTTACATTGAAAATATTAAAAATATTATGAGCACGAAGGAAGCTGAATTGTTTTACAAAGCACCAGTTTTGATGACTTATATAATCGGTATCAGGTTCTTAACAGATTATTTGAATGGAGATATTTATTATAAAACCGCCTATCCTGAGCATAATTTAACAAGGGCGCTGGTACAAAAAGCGTTGATTGAAAGCATGGAAAGTAATGAGGAGAAAATGAAGCATATTATTAGCGAAGCTATTTATTCTGAGTCTGAAAAATCAAAATCTGTCTGAAAAGAAATTCACTTATAAGATAAAAGACCACTACATTAAAAGAAATGAAAACAACATTATTAATAATGGCAGCAGGCCTGGGTAGCCGATATGGAGGTTTAAAACAGCTTGATACGATGGGACCCGGTGGCGAAACCATTATGGACTACTCAATTTATGACGCCTTACAATCGGGTTTTAACAAGATTGTTTTCGTTATCAGAAAAAGTTTTGAAGATGAATTTAGCGCTGTTTTTGCTGAAAAATTTCGCAACAAAGTTGAGGTGGAACTCGTATGTCAGGAGATCGATGAGGTACCTGCAGGTGCAATTTACAATGAGGCGCGTGAAAAACCATGGGGTACCGGACACGCCATTTGGGTAGCAAGAAATTGCATTCAAGAGCCCTTTGCTGTGATTAATGCAGACGATTTTTATAGCAAGGAAGCCTTTGAAACGATGGAGGATTTTTTAAAATCAAAGAAAACGGCAGAGAAAGATTATTATTCCATGTGTGCCTATAAGCTACAAAATACACTCTCGGAGAATGGAAGTGTTTCACGAGGCTTGTGTAAAACCGATACTGAAAATTTTCTTGAAACTGTAACCGAACACACAAATATTCAGCGAAATACAGATGGTATTATCTATAGTAGCTTTGCAGATGGAAGTAAAATTGAACTGAACCCGAATTCCAATGTGTCAATGAATTTCTGGGGGTTCACTCCGGGGATATTCAGGCACATCGAACAACAATTTGTCCTTTTTCTGAAAAATCATGGACAAGAGCTTAAATCGGAATTTTATATTCCATCAGTCATTGATGAGCTAATTCTAAATGGAATAGCAACGACTGAGGTTTTAGAGTGTAATACAAAATGGTTTGGAGTTACCTATGCTGAAGATAAATTGGAAGCATCTAAAAATATTCAGCAACTTATTGAAAATAAAGTATATCCGTCGAAATTATGGAAATAAAATCGTTTGTACGGTTGTTTACACCTAATATTCAATTAAATGTTGAATGACCTGTCATTGGTAGCTCAAGTAGCGCAGCTTTCCAAAGCTGCGTTATGATTCACAGCATAGGAAAGCTGTGCTACAGTCGGACTATTACAAAATATGGTGTAAACTACTGCCTAAGCAATAAATAAAATGTTATTAATAAGAAGCTACATATTTCAATATTTAAAAACAACTGCCTTAGTGCAAGAAAAATGGATTATTGCAGTAAAATAAAAGTTATTACTTTGTATATAGTTTCTGATTACTAAGTTTTTATAGGGTTTAGGTAATAGTTTAAGAAAGCAAGTTCAGATTCCTGATTTTACAAGGGAAAGTTTATAAAAAATAGGGAATAGTATAATTTTTAACAAATAGTTTTTTTCATAATAACAGGTTAAGTTAATAATTAGGTTAGATGAATGCATGGCGATATAACTTTTTTAAGGAATAAAGCCGTGCATTTTCATACTAAAAGCTACTGAAAGATAATGGAAAGAATTTATCCTTTAGAAATTTTTAAAACACCTGAAAGGGTGAAAAATCAAAAACATGTCCTTGAACTTAGGTGTGAACCGATAGAAAAAGTAAATGTCGCTTTTATCGGATTGGGCATGCGTATGAACCACACCATTAAGCGCTTTGTTCATATACCTGATGCCAAAATAAAGGTGATTTGTGATATTTCTAAAGAAAAAGCAGAAAATGCCATTGAAATATTAAAACATTATAATTATGGGACTGCTGATGTGTATACCGGTGTTGATGATTGGAAAAGAATTTGCGAAAGAAAGGATATTGACCTCATTTATATTTCAACTCACTACGATTTGCATGTCCCTATTGCAGTATATGCAATGCAATGTGGAAAACATGTTGCCATTGAGGTACCTGCCGCCACCACCATTGAAGATTGCTGGAAACTGGTTGATACTGCAGAGCAAACACAGCGACATTGCATGCAGCTGGAAAATTGTAATTATGGTAGTTTTGAAATGGCTACATTAAACATGGTGCAAAACGGTCTTTTGGGAGAAATTGTTCATGCTGAAGGGGCCTATATTCATGATTTGAAAAAACTAATTTTCGACACAGAGCAAGGTTATTGGGATATGTGGCGGTTAAAATTTCATGAGAAAAAAAATGGAAACTTATATCCAACACATGGTTTAGGACCAATTTGTCACGCAATGAATATACATCGTGGCGACAGCTTGCATTATCTTGTGTCAATGTCGAGCAACCAGTTTAACCTGCATCAATACGCACAGGAGCAATTTGGATGCGAATCGGAATTCTCCAAAAAGGATTATAAGAATGGAGACATGAATACTTCATTAATCAAAACAATAAAGGGAAAAACCATTATGCTTCAGCATGATATAACTAGTCCGCGTCCTTATAGCCGTATTCATCGAATTAGTGGAACCGGTGGTTTTGTCGAAAAATGGCCTGGGAAAGGGATTTCTCTAAAACCAAATGGCTCGGAATATCTGGAAGAAACTCAAATGGATGAACTCCTGAAAAAATTCGAACATCCTGTTCGGAAAGCTTATAAGCAACAAATTGAAAAGTACGAAAAGGACGTTTGCTCTATTGCCAAAAACGAAGGCATGGATTATATCATGGATAGTCGTTTGATTTATTGCCTAAAAAACGGATTGCCGCTGGATCAGGATGTTTATGATGCAGCCGAATGGTCTTCAATTATTGAGCTTTCTGAAAAATCAGTCGAAAATTACAGTATGCCAATGCTAATACCTGATTTTTTACGAGGTGAATCAAACCTACTAAATAAAGTGAATTATTATAGCTAACAAACTGAATATCAAAGTATAATAACTGTGGAACAAATAGAAAAATATATTAGCCCTACTATTTTTGAATCAAATGTGGAGAAATATTTCCATAAACGTTCTGGAATACATAATATGAGTACAAAAATTCCTTATATCTGTGTAGACAATTTTCCTAATTTAGGCCTTATTACAGCACTTAGGTTTCTTGAATGGGTGCATGAAAATCCTCAAGGAGTAATCAGTCTTCCAACTGGTAAAACGCCTGAATTTTTTATAAAATGGACAAGTTTTTTATTGGATAACTGGAATTCTGATAAAGGCCAGAACATTATTCAGCAGCAAGGTTTAAAAATAGCTAAAAAACCGATTTTGGATGATCTTCAATTTGTGCAAATTGATGAGTTTTACCCTATTAACTCTGCTCAAAAAAATAGTTTTTATGATTATGTCATGAACTACTACATTAAGGGTTTTGGACTCAACCCCAGGAATGCCTTATTGATCAATAGTGATGAAATTGGCTTGTACGGAAACAAGCCTTATAATGAAGTATTTCCTGACTATCGGGTTGATTCATCGTTACGATATCGTGAAAGCAAAAACAAAAAGGAAGAAATTCAGCAAAAATCCTTATTCATGATTGACCAATGGTGTTGTCAATATGAGCAAAAAATACGAGATAAAGGCGGGATTGGATTCTTTCTTGGCGGTTTGGGTCCTGATGGCCATATTGCCTTCAATACCAGAGGTTCAGATATTTACAGCACAACCAGACTAACTGAAACTAATTTCGAAACACAAGCTGTAGCTGCTGGAGATTTGGGTGGTATTGAAATTTCCAAAAACCGTCTGGTAATCACTATTGGTCTTGAAACCATCACCTATAAACCAGATGCAGTAGCAATTATTGTAGCTGCCGGTGAAGCCAAAGCAAAGATGGTGAAAAATTCTCTCGAAAATGAAATCACCAATATTTACCCGGCTTCAGTTCTTAACCGCCTTAAAAACAGCAGGTTCTATCTTACAACTGGCGCTGCTTCGCAACTGACAGATAGTATAAATAGTTTTTATTCTGAAGGTGAATGGACCTGTGAGAAAACGGAATTGGCTGTTATCAATCTTTGCAAAAAACTTAATAAATATGGACATAAGTTGAGTCTTCAGGATTTACAAAACGATGCATATTGTCGACAAATACCAAATTTAGATGAGAATACCGTAAATAATATCTGCAAGAGCATAGAAGAAAAGATTTTCAGGGGGATGAAAAAAGAAGAAAATCAGGTTTTTCTGCATACAGGCCCACATCACGATGATATTATGCTTGGTATTTTGCCTTATATCACAAATCACATCCGAGTACCCTCTAATTCATTCAATTTCACTGTAATGACCTCTGGTTTTACAG
>JARGGF010000050.1 GCA_029210905.1 Bacteroidales bacterium
ATTTTTGTGTAAATCAAATCTGTCAAATATTTCGTTCCTGGTTTGAATAGGCATTCTATAATTGTCAAACATTTTAACTGCCTTATTAATATTTTTTAAGCTGACAAGTCTGTCAAACCAACCCTGTTCTTTTTCGATGCCCTCTGTAAAAACAACCAGTTCTTGGATATGGATAGATGATAAGATGAAATAAAACTTATTTTCAATAAATATTTTTAAAAAAAAATAGCTGTTTCTGTCAAAATTTGGTGGCCTCAAATTATCAAGCATCTCCATTAACAAATTAAGAATTGTAGATTTCCCCGTTCCATTCCTTCCAATGAAACAAACTTTATTTAATGGCTTACCATCCGGTCCAGTAAAATCCAGATAAATATCCTCAAATTGTTTATAATTTTTTAGCCGTAATCCTGCTATTTTCATAATCAGTGTCCTTAACTTTTATCTTTATCAAAAGTAACAAATTATAATTAACAGTTTAATATCGTGAATACCAAAAATAGCAAAGCTTTTAATTTCAAGTTATACAAATAACAAATGTGATTATTTACACATTATCACTAAAAATTCTAAATTTTCGAAAATTTATAATAAATTCGCGTTAAAAATTTAATATCTGATAGTTATGGACACGAAAAATTTAGGATTTAACTCAAAATTGATTCATGCAGGTGCATTTGAAGATGCTTTAGGAAGTGCAACTGTACCGATATATCAAACCTCAACCTTTAAGTTTAAAAATGCACAGGAAGGCGCCGATTGTTTTGCCGGGAAAAGTGATGGATTTATTTACACCAGGATAGGTAATCCAACCATTAAAGCACTCGAAGATAATATTGCTGCACTTGAAAATGGTTTTGGCGGAATTGCCACAGGCTCTGGAATGGGCGCTGTTACTTCTATTTATATGGCTTTGCTTGGCCAGGGTGTTCATATGGTAAGTACAGCATCGGTTTATGGCCCATCACGCGGTGTTATTGAACAGGATTTTAGTCGCTTTGGTGTTGAGGCAAGCTATGTAAATACATCAAATCCCGATGAAGTTAGAGCTGCGATTAAACCAAACACTAAATTATTATACCTGGAAACGCCTTCTAATCCAACCATGGAGTTGACCGATTTGGAAGAAATGGTAAAAATTGCGCGCGAACACAATCTTATAGTGGCTGTTGATAATACTTTCTCAAGCCCTTATTTACAAAAACCACTCGATTTTGGGGTTGATGTAGTATTCCATTCGGTAACTAAATTTATTAATGGACATGCTGATATTGTTGGTGGTGTGATAGTTACAAAAACAGAAGAACTATACAAAAAAATAAGGCATTCAATGGTTTATATGGGATGCAACATGGATCCACATCAGGCATTTATGGTTATCCGGGGTGTAAAAACACTTGCAATAAGAATTGAAAGAGCCCAGGAAAATGCCATGAAAATTGCAGATTATCTTGAAAATCATCCTAAAGTGGCCTGGATTAAGTATCCTGGTTTAAAATCACACCCACAGTACGAACTTGCTAAAAAACAAATGAAGGGTTTTGGCTCCATGATAAGCTTTGGAGTTAAAGGAGGCTTGGAGGCAGGTAGAAAATTAATGGACAATGTAAAACTTGCAATCTTAGCTGTATCATTAGGCGGAGTAGAAACCCTCATTCAGCATCCTGCTTCAATGACTCATGCTGCTGTGCCGGCTGAAGCAAAAATCAAGGCTGGAATTTCTGACGATTTGGTTCGTTTTTCAGTTGGTATTGAAGACGTTGAGGATATTATAGCCGACCTGGATCAGGCACTGGCAAAGGTGTAACACATTTTTTTCCTAAATACTGTACTTTAATCATACCGTATTATTATATTTGTTAATAATACGGTTTTTTTTATCCCGGATTTGCCATTAGAAATATTTCAATATTTTCTAATGGCAACAGCCGTAAGGCGTACTGGGTTAATCCTCCCGACCTATGGTACGGGACAGGCTGACTTAGAAAATCTTTCTTTTCAATTCATTTAAATGATTAGATTTTGTTAGTCGTATTTTCATTTAGAAAAATTCATATGAAAATCTTGGGTTTTATGTTATAATTTCGATATTTTATCAAAATTTTGATTATTAACACTGTTCAAAATTGCCTAAAACGAAATAAATATAGATATTATCAGTTTTATTAGAATAAGCTTAAAAAACTATATTTAGTAAAGCGGAATGAAGTACATTGTTACCATATTATTAAGTTTTTATTTTTTGGCCAACCTTCAGGCACAATATTTAAAAAATTTGCAGGGGCAGCCATTTTCCGACGAAGTTCTTGGAAGTACCCTTTATACAACTGATGGCAAAAGTTCAACCTTTGCAAAAGTTTTAGATACTCAAAAAGGCAACATTATATTGGTTGATTTTTGGGCAAGTTGGTGTGGCACATGTATTAAGGAAATGGAATTTACACGAAAATTACAAAAGGAATATAAAGGGAAAAAGGTTACTTTTATGTTTCTTTCAACCGATGTGGATTATAAAAAGTGGATCCGGGGCCTGGCAACTATTAACATGGAAGGCGTACATTATAGAATTGATGAAGCCTCAAAGCCTGCAATTAAAGAATTTTTAAAGATAAGGGGCATTCCTTATTATGTATTGCTCGATAAGGAAGGACAAATTTACGATCCAAAAGCGCCATGGCCCCACCAGGAAAAACTAAAAAATTCAATAGATTTACTTTTAGAGTTAAAATAGTGTTTATTATGTAATTACAGCTTTTTCAAATATCTAAAAGCTGTGAATGTTAAACTAAAATCAAATATTATGAAAAAGTTATTAATGACTTTAATTTTAATCACAAGTGTTTCAATTTTAAGCACTGCCCAAATGGTTATAAAACCCGGGATTGGTTTAAATTTCACCCATTTATCTGGCGATCCGCTTACCCGTGAACAAACCGGCAGATTGGGCTGGCAAATAGGAGGAACACTTGCTTTTGGCCAGGAATTTTATTTAGAACCAGGGATATTTTGGATGAAAAATAATTGGGATCTGCAGGAACTGGCAATTGATGGTGACAGAAAATTAAAAAATGACATAAGTTCCTTAAGGATACCTGTTTTTGTAGGCTGGAATGTTGTTGGTTCTGCCGATGACGATAGAAATTTTCACATTTTTGCCGGTCCGGCTGCCATGATTGTAACAAAAACCAATACAGAAACTACAGGCTTAACACCTGATGATTTTAATAAATTTATCCTGGGTGCTAATATTGGTGCAGGTCTTTCTATCAATAAAATTTTTATTGATGTGGGATATGAGTGGGGATTAAACGATATATACAAAGATGATGCAGACCACGTAAAAAGCAGAAATCTTTGGATTAATGCTGGATTCAGGTTAACTTTCCTTTAAAAATTAAATAAAAAACCTGGCCATTTTCGCCAGGTTTTTTATTTTCAATATGCTTATTTATAGTTTCTTATAAAATCAATTAACAGCCTAACAGCAAAACCGGTTCCCCCTTTGGTTAAATAATTAGTTTCTTTTTGAACATAAGCTGGTCCGGCAATGTCCATGTGTATCCAAGGATAGTCGGTAAAATATTCCAGGAATTTCCCGGCGGTTATGGCACCGGCTACCCTGCCACCAATATTCTTAATATCAGCAATATCCGATTTTAAAAGTTCCTTATAATCGTCCCAAAAAGGGAAACGTACCATGCGCTCGTGAGTAGCTTCGCTGCTTTGTTGCAATTTTGCAAACACTTTATCAGGGGCAGTTCCCATGGCTACAAGTGCGTAATGGCCTATTGCATATGCTGCTGCACCAGTTAATGTAGCCAGATCTATTACCAGTTCGGGTTTGTACTTTGAGGCATAACTAAGCGCATCTGCCAGAATGAGTCTGCCTTCGGCATCGGTATTTAAAACTTCAACCGTTTTTTGGTTATGCATGGTAATCACATCTCCAGGAACATAAGCAGCATTTCCAATGGCATTATCTGTTGCGGGTATTAATCCAACCACATAGTAGGGAAGATTTAATTTGGCAATGGCTGAAAGCGCAGCTGCCACTACAGCCGCACCACCCATGTCCGATTTCATGTAATCCATGCTATCGGCTGTTGGCTTCAGGCTTAGCCCTCCAGTGTCGTAAACAATTCCCTTACCAACCAACACAATGGGTTTTTTGTTTTTAGCGTTATCTGGTTTCCAGCTGAGCACAGAAAAATTTGGAGGGGCAGCACTTCCTTGATTTACAGCCAGTAAGCCTCCCATTTTTAGACTTTCAATTTGCTTTTTTCCCAAAACCTCTAGTGAAAATCCCGATTCTAAAGCCTTGTTTTTAATTTCTTCTGAAAGTTGTTTGGCATTTAAAAAGGAGAGGGGTTCGTTCACCAAAGTTCTGGCAAAATACACAGAATCACAAATGGTTATCAACTCTTCAATTTTATGGTCGCTTAATCCCTGGCTCAGTATTAACAATTCATTTAGCTTGTTAGCTTTTTCTTCCTTATTTTTAAAGTATTTTAAAAAGCTGTAGTGGCTAAGGATTAAACCTTCTGCAAAGGCATAAAGATCTTCTTCATTTGCACCTAAATTGCTAATTATTAGCTTATTAATGTGATATTTATTAAGGATCGATTTTAACTTTGCACCTTCTTTCCGCAGTGTTTCAAGAAGTTCATTTCCTTTTTGTTTTTCAGGCAAAACTTGCACAAAAACCCATCGTTTGTATTGATTTAAAGGTATAAAGTTTTCCTTATTAATTATTGAGGTTCTTATATAATCAAGTTCATCTTTCGATAATCCAAAATTTTTTAAATCATCAATTGAGGCGCATAATAACAAGGAACTGGTGACCTTATCAAATTCTGTAATTTTTTTTATTTTGAGTTCTATCATTTTGTTTTATTATTTTGGTATTCTATAATATTCTTATTCAATATTTTATGGTTCACAAAGTATCTCGAAGTTGATGTACAAAGTTTCACAAAATGCAGAAATAAGCATTTTACTTTGAGCAACTTTGTGATATGACTTTGTGCAACATGGTGCTACTAATTTGATAATCAATAATAAGTACCTAAACAGTTACTTCTTTTTAAAGTCTATGTACATACAATTTGTTAACAACATGAAAATAAGCAACATATAAAAGATAATAGTCGTTTTAATTTTAGGTAATTTATGTGCTAATTTAATTAAATAAAGCATAAGAAATTATTTATTATAATATTATAAAATCAAAAATATAAGAAAGTTTAAATAAGTTCTTTATTAAAAGTGGTGTGAGTCAGTGCGTTAGTCTTTGTCTTTCTTATTAGTTAGTACCAGCTAACAAGTTAACTCATTTTTTATTTATCTATCTTTGCTAATCAGATTCCAATGTCGAGACGAAAAAATTGTTAACTAAATGGCAATGCATCGGATGCTTAAATACATAGTGGTAAAAATTCAATAAAAAAGATATAAAATTAATCAGTATATAACAAATGAATACAAATTCTATATATAATAAGGCACTAAACCTTGAGTTCTTAGGCCTTGAAGAAGGGATGTACCTTTACGAAAAAGTGCCTGTTTCTGAACTTATGTGGCTGGCAAACGAAGTGAAGCATAAAATATTAAAAGACAGGGTAAGCAGGGTGAGTTGGATTATTGACAGAAATGTTAATATAACCAATGTATGTATTGCACAATGTAAATTCTGCAATTTCTACAGAAAACCTATTGCTGATGATATCTACATCACCTCAAAAAAAGAATACGAAGAAAAAATAAAGGTACTACGCCAATTTGGTGGTAATCAGGTACTTTTGCAGGGTGGCCTGCATCCTAAATTGGGACTGAAATTTTATTCGGAATTGTTTCGTGAATTAAAACAAATTGATCCGGAGCTTAAATTACATGCACTTGGGCCGGCAGAAATACATCATATTGCCCGCATAGAAAAGGCTTCTTATCATGAGGTACTTACCAGGCTGATGGAAGCTGGTTTGGATAGCTTGCCGGGAGCCGGAGCCGAAATTTTAGTGGATCGGGTGCGCACCAGCATTTCAAAAGGAAAATGTAATTCGCAGCAATGGCTTGATGTAATGCGCGAAGCCCATAAATTAGGTTTAACAACATCAGCAACCATGATGTTTGGACACATAGAAACCAAGTCTGAACGTATTGAACATTTAATTAAAATTCGTGAAGTTCAGGCTGAAAAACCAAAGGATGCAGTAGGTTTTATTGCATTTATACCCTGGCCATTTATGGATGAAGGCACGCAATTAAATGAAGAAGAGGGTGTTAAAAATACGGTAAAATCTGAGGAATACATCCGTACCATTGCGTTAAGCAGAATAATGTTGCCTAATATCAACAACATACAGGCCTCGTGGTTAACCGTTGGCAAAATAACCGGACAAATTTGTCTGCATGCCGGAGCCAATGATTTTGGATCAATCATGATTGAAGAAAATGTAGTATCAGCCGCTGGAGCTGATCATCATTTTGATTCTGAAAGCATACAGCAGGCAATAATTGAAGCTGGATTTAAGCCTGCACTGCGGGATCAGAATTATCAGTACATAAAAAAGAACGAAAAAATAACAATGCTTGCCTAAATTGAAATTTTGGCAAATTCTTTGATTTAAGTTGATAGAAACAGTTAAATAATGTAATTCAGATGTTAGTATTGTTTTATTAAATAATATATAATTACCTGAATTACATTAAGTTAATCGCAGTTTGCAACACAACTTGGTTTTCTTTTTAAAAATTACTTGTGTTTGCAATAGAGCTTATCTAAATTTGCAGATTGAGTAAAGTTTCTTATTTTTAGTAGCTTAAATTAAAGAAATAACAAAGGATAATGAGAATCCGTGCTAAAATTTTCCTCTTTATATTCATCACTTCTTTTATAGTGTTTGCGGCTGTTATCGGTTATATTGTTTTCAATTACCGAAACTATTCCATTAAAGAAGCAAACCGTCTGGCTAATATTTATGCTACGCACGCTTCGAGTTACGTAAAAAACACCCTCGAAAAAGATATGGCAGTATGCCAGACCCTTTCTCAGGGTTTTATCGATTATGATAAAATTCCGGCATCTCTGCGAGAACAGATTTATAAGGATGTATTAAAAAATGTACTGAAAGGTCATCCTGAATATCTTTCGGTATGGATGTCCTGGGAGCTGAGGTTTATTGAGCCCGGATATACAAAAAAGTATGGTAGAAAAAGAACAGTAACTGTAAGGGAATCCGGAGTTGTAAATTTTTATGTTGATACTATTGAATTAAGTGGTGATAGTTACGGAAGTGGATATTATGAATCTAAAATTTCCGGTGAGGACGTTCTGATGGATCCATACTACTACGTTTATTCTCAAACAGAAGGTGGAGATTCCATTTTGGAAACCAGTGTTGCAAAACCGATAATTATTGATGGAGAATTTGCCGGTATTGTTGGAATCGACCTTACTTTAGGACGGTTTCAGGAAATTATTCAAGGGATCAAACCGTTTGAGAACAGCTATGCCATGTTAATTTCAAATAGCGGTGTAATTATTTCATCTCCTGAAGAAAATAATGTCGGGGATAGCCTCTTGCAAAAATTTCCTCAGTTGTCAAATTTTGATGTGCTAAATAAAATTAAATCAGGTACTGAGTTTTCTGATAACTTTGCTGATAGCACAGGTTTTTCAAATTATGTTTCTTTTTCACCGATAAAAGTTGGAAATTCAAAAAATTCATGGTCAGTGTGTTTAATCGTGCCTGCCAATGTAGTTGAAAAAGAAGCTATTGGCTATTTCAACCGGTCTATACTCATAGCAATCATTGGTATTTTACTTTTCTCTATTATTACATTAATTATTGCACAGCGTTTAACCATCCCACTTAAGCAAACTACCTCTATTTTAAAAGATCTTGATAAAGGAATCATAGACTTTTCCAAAAAACTGAAAGTCAGGTCGCGCGATGAATTAGCCGAGATGGGAAGGTCCCTCAATAACCTTATGGACACCTTATACAAAACCGCTGAGTTTGCAAAGAAGATAGGACAGGGCGATTTTAATGCACAGTATAAATCTTTAAGTGAACATGATGTGCTTGGAAATGCCTTGGTAGATATGCAGAAAAACCTGCAAGTAGGCCAGGAGCAGGATGAAATCAACCAACTGGAACGAAGAAAAATCACCTGGGCTCAGGATGGACTTTCTGAACTTGGAGAAGTTTTAAGGAATAGTACTGAGAAATTTGAAGACTATCTGCTTAACATTTTAAGTCAGATCATTAGATATGTAAAAGCTGAACAGGGTGCAATTTTCCTTTTGAATAATGATAACCCGGTACATCAATATCTTGAATTGCGTTCGGCCTATGCCTATAACAAAAAAAAGGCGCTTGAATCGCAGATGGAAATAGGTGAAGGTTTGGTAGGAAGGTGTTTTCAGGAGAAGGAAGTTATTTATATGACTAACATTCCTGAGGGTTATACTTTTGTTTCGTCAGGATTGGGCGGACATGAACCTCGCTGTTTGTTTTTAATGCCCTTACTGTTTGAGGACGAGCCCTTTGGAGTTATAGAATTGGCATCGTTACACGAACTTGCTGACTATGAAATTGAATTCTTGAAAAGTATTGGTGAAAGGGTAGCCTCATCAGTTTCAGTAACGGCCAAAAACGTTCAAACAAAAGAATTATTGGAGCAATACAGGATACAATCTGAAGAACTCCACAGCAGGGAACAAATGCTTCAGGAGAATTTGAAGGAACTTCAAAAAATTCAGGAAGATGCCAGTACAAAGGAAAAAGAAACTACTGGAATTATTGAAGCACTTGCAGGCATAGGCTCTATCGTTTGGTACGATATGCAAGGAAACATTTTAAATATTCGCGATAAAAACCTGGCTGATGCAGGACTTTCAGAAAAGGAACTTATAGGGAAAAATCAACGTAATTATGCCCCTGAAGCAATAGAAAATCCTGAAGAATATCAAAGATTTTGGGATGAGTTAAGAGCAGGCATTACCAGAAGAAGGTTATTTACCATAGACTCTAAAAGGGGAAAAATCTGGATATCAGAAATTTATACACCAATTACTGATAATTCAGGTAATTTTGTTAAAGTCGTGAATATTGGATTTGACATTACAGAACAAAAAATACTTGAAGAAAAGATAGAAAAATTACAGGAGGAGTTGGAAAAATTGAAGAATAAGAAATAAACGCGGTTAAATGAATTTTTATTGAGTTTATTTCTTTGACAATGGGAAATTTGAAGATAGATTATTTTTTTAGTATATTTTGTTGAGCTATTATATTTCCCTGTTTATCAGATACTTCCACTTCATATTCTCCTTGATTCATTTTGGAAAAATCAATTATCGAAAGATAGTTTCGTATTTTATTTTCTTTTATAATTATGCCTTTCATAGTATATATTTTACAATATGCTTTTTTATTTTTATTATTTAAAACCCTAATTGTCAAGTAATTATCGTCATTATTGTAAAATATTGAAACAGAATTTTCAATTTCATTATCTGTTTCAAAATCATTATTTAATTGAATGTGTTCAAATTTTAAATTCCCTTTATTTGTTAACGTACCTCTCCAATAATTACCATTTGGGGATTTCATGATAAGTTCCCTTTTAACATCGCTTGATATAAAATCATTTTTTTCGTTTAGATTAGTATCATCAGGTTTATTTTCGTATATAATTGTTAATGAAGGGTGTAAATTAGTATCCTGATGATCGCTTGATGCAAATAACATTTTTCTGTATCGCTCTTCTTTTTCAAGCATTAACATAAATCCAAAATTTTCAGCAGGATTATCAACCATATCCTGAACCATTTCAGTAATGTCAATATTCAGGTAGTGTTGAATTGAATTTTGTGAATATGGTAAAAAAACAATATTTTTATTTGATGCAGAGGGCTGGTTGTTCCATGTGATTGTAGCCTCATCCCATTCAGATGTAATTTTTTGCAGGTAACATAAATTGGAACCACCTAAAGTTGAATGAGATCCATTTGAGGATGATTGATGCGAATAAAGCGAAAGTTTTGCACTCAGAATTTTGGTTTTTTTAGCAATTATTCCTAGATCAAACTCAATTAAACTCCTCACGTTTAGCGTGCTTCCGGATTTGGTCCATGCTGATGCAAAAAAGTCGGGATGATTACCAAAGTTTTTGTCTGGTTCGTAGCAGGAAATTATTGCATCCTTTCCACTTTCAGAGTCCGGATGAAATATTATAGTTGTTTGCGCCAAGCTATTAATATAACTATAACATATCAGAAGGACGATGATTGAAATCTTGGGATTCATAACTGCTTATTTAGTTCAACATTTTATTATTCTGCTTTATAATAAGAGGGGAAATAATAGTTTTACCCCTACAAAGATCTAAAAAATAACAAAATCAACCGAAAATTGTATTTGAACAATTAATTTGTATTGTTGACAGTTCCTACACAATATGTTAACTATTAGGACACTAAGATATTTTTAGCTATTAAAATTAAAAGAAGTATTATGCTTGTACACAAGAAATTTGTATCTAAGTTATTTTGGTATATTTATCAGTAAACCAGTTACATAGCAATGATATTTAAGAATATAGCTACCTTATGTGAAGAAGTGTTTGCTGAAATTTGCAACAGACGGATACCTATTTACGTCTTAACAATAACTGGAGATTAAAAACCAAGTGATTTGATTATTCCAAATCTGGTTTATTCTCTTAAATTGTTAAATTTGTCTTGATTAAATTGTCAACATGAAAGCTTTATCGATTTTTATAAGCCTTATCTTCTTGTATATCATTGCTAGCCAAAGTGTTAACGCTGAGGCTATAACTGGAAATAGCAAGGGATGCGGCCAGCTTTCTACTGTTGCGGTTAAGGACACCTTTATGGTTTCAGGCTTAACATTTGGTATAATTGAGTATAAATCAGCCAGATCCTTAAAAGCTTCTATAAAAAATAATCAAATTCAAATTGTAAACCAGGGAGTACAATATTTTCAATACCGAATAATTTATTATGTATTTTCGTCGCTTGATGATGGCAACATGCCGGTAATCAGGCATTTTGATCAGCGATTGTCTTTTCCGGTATTAAATGCTTTAAAAAATGCTGCAATTGGTGGGCGCTACATCTTTGAAGAAATAATTGTGGTAGATCCTTCAGGAATAAAACTAAGCAATGAAGTAAGATCTATCATTATTGAAAGAATTGAATAAAATGGAACGCGATTTTACTTCGGAATTTACCTTCATTACATCTCGCAGTGGTGGCCCTGGTGGGCAAAATGTAAATAAAGTCAGCTCAAAGGTAATGTTATGCTTTCATGTGCAAAATTCGGTATTGCTAAATGAAGATGAAAAGCTGCGGATTAGCGAAAAACTTGCCAATAAAATTAACTCCGAAGGGGTTTTACAAATTGTATCCCAGGCAGAAAGAACTCAATTAGGGAACAAAGAACGGTGCATTGAAAAATTTAATCTTTTGATAGAGAAAGCATTAACTATTCCAAAAGAACGAAAAAGAACAAAACCCTCAAAAAGTGCCATTCAAAAACGGCTTGACGAAAAAAAAATAAAATCGGAAAAGAAGGAGTACAGAAAAAAGATTGATTAACTTCATCGTAAATTTCGTTGCACCCATATTTACAGTGGCTTACGGATGGCACTTCGCAAAATCATTAAATTTTCTAAGCAGATTTGTAACAAATTAGCACATCTTTCGACTAATTGGATAATTAAATACAATATTCTAACATAAAACAAAAAAAATGAAAACAATCTTCACCTTTTTTATCCTGGCTTTTTTCAGTAGTACTATTATGGCCCAGTCATCAATTAACTTAAGGTACAATCTGGAGCCAAACAAAACGTACAAAGTTAAGAATTCATCAAAAGTAGAGCAGAAAATGACTATGCAGGGCATGGATCAGAATACTGAGATAAATAATGTGCTCTATTTTTCAATAAAACCACTCAATTCATCCGCCGACTTTTTTATGGCACAAGTGCGTTTCGACACCATTTTTTTCAGCACAAGTATGCCTAAAATGGAAATAAGCTCGACCAATTCAGGGAACATGAAATCATCTGATGCAAAAGAAATCATGGATTGTTTTCAGAATAGATTGAGTAAAAGCAC
>JARGGF010000510.1 GCA_029210905.1 Bacteroidales bacterium
GCTGATATAATTTGTCCTTCATTATCAGGAACTTCCAATTCTCCATTATGATATCCTGCATAACTAAAATCAGGTAAGTAAGTTTCATCAGATGCATTTCCTGCATTAAGGATTTTGGGTATTTCCTGTGCAGAAATATTGTAGGATAAAAGGGCAAAAAGATTGCAAATGATTATAGTTTTTATGAATATTTTCATAATTGTAGGTTGTATTAATATTAGTCTTTTAAAACCTTAACCACTAATGGTGAATGCTTACATTTTGAAAATTTATCCAAATACTGCTCCCAGCTTTCTTTTGTGGGATATTGACCACTCTCTTTCCAGCTGAACCCGGTATAATAGTTTACTTCTCCATCTATCACTTTTAAAAAAACAAGCAATTGCGATTTGTCTTTTTCCTGAGAATTTATTTGTATATAACCCATGTAATTTACTGGTTTACAAACTATTGCTGTTCCAAGTTCAGAATCGCCATGTGGTTGCCAATAACTAAACCAGCCATTTGTGGTATCCATGCTAACAATCCCATCATTTTCATGTAAAGTAAGTCCTACAGCAATTACATCTGATCCAATAATTTCAGCTTTAATTTTGGTTAGATTATCCCCTAAATCAAGACTAATTAATTTTTTTTCTTTAATTGTTGAAACCCCGGCTTGCCAATCGGCATAGTCAAGAGTAAAACTTGTCCGAATTGGTCCATTTGATAACGTTTTATATGCCTTGAAATTTTTTGATACATAAAGCACCGAATCAACATAAACACCTAATCCTCCACAACCTCTGCTACTGCCCACATGGAAATTATCAAGGCCTTCGCCTGTATCTGCATGGTAGCTGCCTTCACCTGATGTATGCTTGGCATACCATTTATTGATGATAGGATAATTTACTTTTTTTAGCCAGCAATCAATACCACTTGATAGCGTTCCCGTAGCATCACCTGTTTCAAATAATTGTTGTGCAACCGGGCCATAAGTTCTAAATGCAACCTTGTCATTTTCCCATGCATAATCATCGGTTCGTTCCGGAATAAAACGAGAATATACTTTTGAACTGGTATCAGCCAGTTGTTCATTTTCAACAATTCCATACTCTTTGGCTGAGTTTGCTTCTACTTTTGCCTGAAAAAGTAACAATTCATAAACTCCATCTCCATCAATATCAAGTAATTGACTAAGAATAGTATCGTGCAAAGAATTGTCAATTACTGCAATTTCTTTTAAAGATGCTATGTTATAATCAGGTAATTGGTTAAGTTCAAATACAACAACGTCATTATTCCTGTCAATTTCGGAATAGTTTTCTACTAAAAGCAGGTATTCTTTTTTTGATGGCTCACAGGAGAATATGGAAGTGATAACAATTAATGTTATTAGAAAATTGGTTATTCGTTTCATAATTAGGAGATTAGTTAGTTTATTCCTGTTTTGTTTTAAGCTTTTGAATAATATCAAAAGCTTGTTTTACCATGTCAGTTATTGCTGAATAATTTTTGCTTTCTATATGCTCTTTTGGAAAAAGTTTAGATCCTAACCCGACACATGCAACGCCGGCATCGAACCATGCTTTAAGGTTTTCCTCATCGGGTGATACGCCCCCTGAAGGCATGATATTCGTCCAGGGACATGGAGCTTTTATGGCTTTCACAAACGAAGGGCCTCCAACTTCTTTTCCTGGGAATATTTTAACGATTTCTACACCAAGTTCTTCCGCCAGGCTAATTTCAGATAATGTTCCGCAACCTGGCATCCAGGCAATTTTTCGTCGGTTGCAAACTTTTGCCAAATCGGGGTTTAACGACGGCGAAACGATAAAATTTGCCCCAAGCTGGATGTATAATGAAGCTGTGCCAGGATCAACTACCGAACCAACACCCATAATCATTTCAGGACATTCATTTGCAATCCATTTGTTTACTTCTGCAAATACTTCGTGTGCATACTCACCACGATTGGTAAACTCAAACACTCTTGCACCGCCCAAATAACATGCCTTCACAACTTGTTTTACAATTTCAACATCAGGGTGATAAAAAAGTGGTACCAGGCCGGTTTCCATCAAAGTGTTTAGCACCTGCAGCCTTTTAAATCTAGCCATTTTTTATATTATTTAGTTGAATTTTAATTTAGATATTGATTTAATAACCAACTGGTTATGTCTCTGTTTATAAACGAGCAGCTACTTATTGTTAACGGCTCACCCTGCCAGAAGAATCACCTCCCATAAGTTTTTCAACTTCAGCAACAGTTACCCGGTTAAAGTCGCCAAAAACGGCGTGTTTTAAACAAGAAGCTGCAACAGCAAAATTTAGTGCACTTTGATCATTATCTTTATAGTTAAGTAAGCCATAAATAAAACCACCCATAAACGAATCTCCACCGCCTACCCTGTCGACAATATGGGTAATCTGATACTCTGGCGCTTTAAACAATGTTTTTCCATCATAAAGGACTCCAGACCAGGTATTGTGATTGGCACTGTGCGAACCCCTGAGCGTGGTAATCACTTTTTTGCATCTTGGAAATTGTTTCATAATCTTTTGTGAAACAGAGAGATAAGCATCTGCTTCAACATGGCCACGGGTAACATCTACACCATCAGGATGAATTCCAAGTGACATGGCTGCATCTTCTTCATTACCAAGAATTATGTCGCAACCTTTTACTAATAATGGCATAACTTCATTTGCTGTTTTGCCGTATTTCCATAAATTTTTGCGGTAATTAATATCAGTGGAAACCGTAATACCTTTTTCGTTTGCTTTTTTAATGGCTTCCAGACAAACATCCGCTGCTCCCTGAGAAATGGCTGGGGTGATCCCTGTCCAGTGAAACCAGTTTGCTCCTTCAAATACTTTGTCCCAATCAATCATCCCAATAGTAATTTGTGAAATGGATGAGTGTGCCCTGTCATAAATTACCTTACTGGCCCGGCTAACAGCACCTGTTTCAAGGAAATAAATGCCCATTCTGTTACCTCCGCGAATCATATGGCTTGTATCAACCCCAAAGCTATTTAATTCCCTTATGCTGGCACTTGCAATATCGTTTTCAGGAAGACGGCTGACAAAACTTACCGGAATTCCATAATTTGCCAAAGAGACGGCTACATTGGCTTCGCCACCCCCAAAGGTTGCTTTTAATTCAGGCGATTGCATAAATCGCTCATAACCAGGAGCTGACAAGCGCAGCATTATTTCTCCAAATGTGACTACTTTATTCATTTTTCTGATTTTTTTTAAATTGAGGAGGTTTCTCTGCTTATTGCATCTTCCTCCAAATTCTTAATTATTTATTTCTTCATTGGTAAAAACACCACCTTTAATAATTATTTCTTCGATATTATTTTTATCGATAAGAATTGGATCCAATAAAAGTGATTTTATGCCCATTTTTCCGTTGGTAACCTCTATAAACTGATAATCAATATTTTCATTTTTGGCCATTGCTACTGCGAGTGTCGCTGTTTTTTCTGCTAATTCTCTTATTGGTTTGTAAATTGACATCCCTTGCTGTCCATTAACAATTCTTTTATAAGCAGTTATATTTAAATCCATACCGGTAATAATTACCTGGTTTCTTATTGCATTTTTGTCCAGCTCGTTTATTACACCTTCTGCTATATTATCATTAGCTGCAATCACTGTATTTATTTGCTGTCCTGATAATATCAGAGCTTTTTGAAATTCAAATGCGGCTTCAACTGGCGACCAGTTATCACAAAATGATTTATAAACAATGTTTATGCTTCCTTCCTTTATTTTTTTGTCCAGTTCATTCGCATGGGCCTTCATTATTAACTGGGCATTTTCATCGCTATAATCGCCTTCGAGCAAAATATAATTAGCATTTGGGGGGCTATTCTCCAGTGCATACTCAGCTTGTAATTTTCCGCACTTATATAAATCAAAGCCCAGAAAATAATCCAGATTTGCATTTTTAATCATTCGTCTATAAGCAATTACTTTGATGTTGTGCTCTTTAGCTTTTCTCACTATTGCTGCGGCAGCATTTACATTTTGTGCAACAATTACCAGAATATCAACATCCTGCTTAATAAGTTCCATTGCTTGCTGGTACTGCAATAGTTCGTTTTTATCTGCATTTTTAGTAATTACCTCAGCTCCAAGGGCTTCTGCTTTTTCTGTAAAATATTTGGAGTCCTTTTCCCAATCGGTACCTGCTAATTTGTGGAACAGCACGCCAATCTTTGGCTTGGTATGATGGCTACAACTTGTGAATAGCAATGAGCCAAAAAACAAGACAACTACAAAAACAAAAATTTCTTTTTTCATAATCAGCTAATTGGTAAATATTAGGCACTTTCAAAATTGAAGTATGCTTTGGCATTAAAATACGAAATGTTTTCAACCATATCTCCAAGCAAATTGATATCAGCTGGGATCAAACCTTTTTCCACATCATTACCCAATAAATTGCACAATATTCTTCTGAAATATTCGTGGCGGGGAAAGGAAAGAAAACTTCTGGAATCGGTAAGCATTCCAACAAAGCGGCTCAATAAACCCTGGTTTGAAAGGGCATTCATTTGTTTTTCCATCCCATCCTTTTGGTCCAG
>JARGGF010000511.1 GCA_029210905.1 Bacteroidales bacterium
GCCGGAATGATAATTCTGCAGCCTAAACCACAAAACCTTGATAAACTGATGATTACGGGCAAAATAAGAACCATTAACGATGAGACACCTGTTGAATTTGCCGGGGTGCAATTAGCCTCAACCGGAAAAGGCACTATTACTGACAGTCAAGGGAAATTTAGTATGATAATTAGAAAAGAAGAATTGAATGATTCTTTATTTATTTCATCACTTGGTTTTGAAAGGGCTTCATTTAGGGTTGCATCTTTTGTTGAGAGTGCTGAACATGTGGTTTTTTTAAAGCGAAGAATAATCAATCTTGAGGAATTGCAGGTGAAGGCAAGTGACTATAAAACTTATGCTGTTGGAAATAAAAGAAGTTTTTCATTTGGTTCCATATATATTGATACTCAGGGACAACAAACTGCCTTATTTATTCAAAATAAGAAGCGCAAAAAAGGGACGGTTAGTTCAGTGAGTTTTTATTTATCAAAAAAAGGCAATACCAATTCTCCTTTCAGGGTGCGTATTTATGAAAGAGAAGCATTAAGCACAAAGCCAGGGAAGGATCTTCTGAAGGAAGTAATTATTGCAAAGCCTGAGTTTAATGGAGGCTGGTATAAAATTGATTTATCTCAGTTCCATATTGAAGCACCAGCAGATGGTTTTTTTGTGGCCATAGAAGGTATTTTCCCATTTGACTATTTGAAGGAAAACGCTGGATTTCAGGATATTACTTATGAAGAAGATGAGCAAGTCCCTAATACCGTTTCGTATGGGCAACGGCTTGGATACAGTAATAAAAAAGGAAAAAATACATGGCATTATTCCTTGGCGCACACCTGGTTTCAATTAAAAGAACAAAATTATAATGTAATGATTTCCGCAGAAATTCAAACAAGAAAAAAATATTGAAAAATGAATATAAAAAGCAGTATATCAGTTAGTTTAGTGATGATACTTTTGTTTTCATCCTACCTGTCCATCAATGCCCAATGTAACGATGAATTAGTTGATAAGGCCATCAGCAAAAGTGGCATGGATGCTTTGTTCATTCGTGAATTTAAGATAAAACAAGGCTTTGAAAAAAGAAAAAAGAAAGATAAGCGTGTTACTTCAATTGCTAAATATAATGTGCGCCTGCATGATGGTATTTTGTACCGATTTAACCTTGAAAATGATTTACAAAGCGAAACCAAAGCGATTTTACAGTTGAGAAAAGGTAATTTACTTTTTGCGAGTACGTATGATGTTGAAAAACAGGAAGATATAAAAAGTTTTGATTATTTGTGTCCAGAAGGTGGTCAATACCAGGTTTTGCTTTCTTTTTTAGATGGAAATAAAGGATGTGCTGTCGGAGTTATGTCTGTAGTCATCAACGACTCCACAGCTACAGGCGCCCTGGCAGATTCCATAAAGAATGAAAATATTTTGTATGCAGGTGTAGATAATTATATTGATATTGCTTCATCAACAAACCCTAATGGGACCTTAAAAGTGGCGATTGATCGGGGGATTATTGAACCCGAAGGAGGCCTTTATCGGGTTTTTGTTGAAGAGGAAGGCACTGTAAATGTTAATGTTACTGCATTGGATAGTTTGGGGCAGGTTACTGAAACTTTCAAAACTGAATTTGTTGTCCAAAAAAGGAGCATGCCAACAGTATCATTTCTTGGAAGCAGCGGAGGCTTAATCAGAAAAGATGAAATACTGCACACAATGCCTTATCTTAGTTTAAATAATTGGCGATGGAGCGATTCATACAGAATAAAGATGTTTACAGTAGCCGAAAGTATTATTTCTACTGGGATTTCAGCAGTAGGAACGAATATGCTATCAACCAGACAATTAAATATTATTAAAGATTTGAAAGCTGGCGAAACTTTTTATATCAAAGACATTGTTGTGGAGGATAAAAACGGGCAGGTGTTTAATTTGCCACCGCTGGGGTTTATAATATCAGAATAGAAATTAGAACTTAGTGTGCTAAGTTTTAATACACTAATTTCCAAGTTCATGTTAAGCTAAATCAATACTCATTTTTGTTATTCATTCATAATTGTCTCTAAACATTATAAATGATAAACTAATGATTATTAAATATTTAGCTATGAAAACAAAAATTTTATTATTATCTGTTTTAGCTTTGATTTTTGTTCAAAGTATTCAGGCTCAAATTACCATTTCAGGGAAAGTTTTTGATGAAAGCAATCAGCCGTTGCCTGGTGTTAATGTGATAGAAAAAGGCACAACCAATGGAACTATTACTGATTTGGAGGGTAAATACAGTCTCAAGGTTAAAGATGAGAATGCTTTATTGGTCTTTTCCTTTATTGGGATGAAAACTACTGAAGTTAATATCGCCGGAAAAAGTAATATTAATGTTTCACTTGATAATGACGATGTTGGAATTGATGAAGTTGTTGTTACGGGATATAGTGTACAAAAAAAATCTTGTTTAACAGGTTCTATTTCGAAAGTAAATTCAAATTCTTTTAGTCGGAAAAATAAAAAGAATAGGCAGATAAACTATTCGACTGCTGGAAACGTTGGGTCTTCATCAAAAATAAGAATCAGAGGCACAGCCACTTTAAATAATAATTCTTCTAGCCCCAAAGGCTTTATCAAAATCCAAAAAACAGAGCAATTAAAGGAAGCAGAAACAGGAGAAGAATCCTATGCAAACATTGACGAAAACGGGTTTAAACTGGTCAACACCAATCCCTTATCAACTTTTTCAGTAGATGTCGACAGGGCAGCTTACAGCAATGTTCGTCGTTTTATCAATAACGGTGAAATGCCTCCGGTTGATGCTGTTAGGGTGGAAGAGATGGTAAACTATTTTCATTATGATTATCCTGAACCAAAATCAGAACATCCGCTTGCGATATATAGCGAAATTTCAGTCTGTCCATGGCAATCAAACCACAAATTATTGCACATTGGCCTTCAGGGTAAAAAAATTGCAGATGAAAGTTTACCCCCAACTAATTTCGTATTCTTGATTGATGTATCTGGCTCTATGTCAAGCGAAAACAAACTCCCGCTTTTGAAGGATGCATTGAAACTGCTTGTCAATAATCTACGTGAAAACGACAGGGTGGCCATTGTGGTATATGCCGGAGCAGCTGGAGAAGTTTTGCCTTCTACCTACGGTTTTCACAAAGAAAAAATTCTGGAAGCCATTGATAAATTGCAATCAGGCGGTTCAACTGCCGGGGGCGCTGGCATTAAACTAGCCTACAAAATTGCCAAAGAAAATTTTATCAATAGTAGCAACAACCGGGTCATATTGGCTACCGATGGAGATTTTAATGTAGGTGCGTCCAGTGATTCCGATATGGAAAAACTGATTGAAGAAAGAAGGAATGATGGTATTTTCCTGACCTGTTTAGGTTTTGGAATGGGCAATTACAAAGATTCAAAGATGGAAACCCTTGCTGATAAAGGCAACGGAAATTATGCCTACATTGATAATATTGATGAAGCAAAAAAGACCCTGGTGAGTGAATTTGGTGGCACCATGTATACTATTGCCAAAGATGTTAAGTTACAGGTTGAATTTAATCCATCATTAGTAAAAGCTTATCGTTTAGTGGGTTACGAAAACAGAAGGCTCAATGACGAAGATTTTAACGACGACACCAAAGATGCCGGCGAAATGGGGGCGGGGCATACTGTTACAGCGCTTTACGAAATTATTCCGGTAGGCGTTGAGAGTGAATTCCTGCCAAAAATTGACGAACTAAAATATAAAGCAAGTAATTTGAGTACGAAAGAAATGGTCAATGTTAAAGTTCGCTACAAACAACCAAAGAGCAATAATAGTGTAAAATTTGAGGATCCCGTTAAAGGTGAACAATCTGATCTTAATGCCACTTCTGATAATTTCAGGTTTTCGGCATCAGTTGCCTTATTTGGCATGCTACTTCGCAATTCAAAATACATTTCACAAGGTGATTATACCACAGTTATCCAATTGGCAAAAGATTCCAAAGGGCTTGATAAAGCTGGATATCGGTCAGAGTTTATTGAGTTGGTAAATAAGGTATACGGTAACAAACTGGCACGGAAGTGATTGATAATAAAATCTTTAGGCAAATAAATAATATTTTTTCTTTATGAAGACTAGCTGGCTGCTAATTATTCTTTCACCTGCAAGTTTGCACAAATAAAGTTTGGATTAACAGCCAGAATTATTCCCAAAAACTAATCTTAAAATATAATGCCATGAAAAAAAATATAATCATTTATATAATTAGTATATTAATCAGTATACAAGCAAGTTATGCTCAAACTACTATAACCGGGAAAGTGAGTGACGAATCAGGTCAACCACTTCCAGGTGTTAATATCAGGGTTAAAGGATTGGTCAATATTGGGACCATCTCTGACTTGTATGGCGAATATACACTTAATGTTCCTGCTGAAGGAACAACGTTGATATTTAGCTTCATTGGGATGCAAAATTTGGAAATTGAAATAGCTGGGCAGACAGTCATTAATGCTACATTAAAAGCTGAAGATGTTAGTATTGACGAAGTTGTAGTTGTTGCTTATGGAATTCAGAAAAGAATGAATGTTACCGCTTCTTTTTCGGAT
>JARGGF010000512.1 GCA_029210905.1 Bacteroidales bacterium
AGAGAAATATTTTCATCGTATGATTTTCCTGTAAATTCACTAAAAATATCCTCGTAAGGCTTTTGCATTACATTGGCAAGCACGTTCAGGCGCCCTCTATGCGACATTCCAAAAATGAATTCTTTAATACCTAATTCAGCCCCGTTTTCAATTAAAGTGTCCAGTGCAGGGATAAGTGCCTCCGCGCCTTCAAGCGAAAACCGTTTTTGCCCGATAAAGTTTCTATGTATAAAATTTTCAAAACCTGAAGCCATATTAAGGTGAAAAAATATGTGCTTTTTTTCATCAATACTAAAAACCGGGGTATTTTTATTAGCCTCTAAACGGCTGTAAAACCAATTCAGAATCTCAGGTTTACGAATAAACATAAACTCCGAACCAATTGAACGACAGTAAATTGCTTTTAAATGCTCTACGATTTGTCTCAGGGTGGCTGGTCCAATGCCAATTTGTGTGCCTGCCTGAAAAACAGTGTCCAAATCTACTTCGGTCAATCCAAAGTTTTCTGCGTCGAGCGTTGGCTTATATTTTCGCCTTTCACGAACAGGGTTTGTTTCAGTAAACAAATGTCCACGTCTTCTGTACCCTTCAATCAAATTAATTACCTTAAATTCTTTGTCTAATTCCGAAGAAGGGGCAGTTTTATAAATTTTTTGTGCAAACTCAAAACCTTCAAAAAATTTCTTCCACGATTCATCCACAGAATCAGGATCTGTAATATATTGCTGATACAGATTTTCAACAGTTTTGATATCCGCATTTTGTAAGTAGCTGTATTTATCCATTTAGAATATTTAGTATCATTAATAAAAATGATGTAAACAACATTTATGCTAAACTAATTTGCTTGTTTAATTTGAGATTTATTACTTAATGAAATAAACAAAAGTATAAAAAATGGATATTTAGAGATTTTAATCTGCTAATTATTATTAAAAAAAAGTTGATTTACGATACTTTCTTGCACTTATAACACTAACTATAAGACATTTAACAGGATAATAAAAAGATTATTTATTTTAAACCACGCGCAGATATGCATTTGCCATCTGAAGACCATTGAGCTGATAGTTAAAAAAAAATTTTAAGGTTTCGTAATCTTCAGTAGCATAGGCCAAAAATGCTGATCCCTGACCATAAATTGCTTTGTGTTTAATCTTATTTATTAAATAATAACCATCGAGAAAACCTTTGATACCTCCTGAGATAATAATTTCCTTGTTCTGGTATTCAGGAAATTCTTCAAAAAGTTTATTCATGTCGCAGGTCATTTCTTCAGCGGTTTGTCCCACCTGGGCAAGTCCGCCAATTGATTGTATAATTTGCTGATTATTTCTGAGCAATTCCAATCGTGAAAAATTTGTACCCCCAAATGCCCCAAAATCAATAGCTGCCACAGGCAATTTCAATAATGCCTTCAGACTGTTGTAGCCCATACCCTGTCCTACTTCTTTTACAATAATATTAAAATCAACAAGGTTTAACAATTCTTCAATAATATCAATGGGCGCCCTTTTTAATACATCACCTTCAGGTTGGAAAAATTCCTGAAAAGGATTAATATGTACAATCAAACCGTCAGCCCTGATGCTGTTAATAAGATGTTCTATTCTATATACTTGTTTATTTTCGAGCATGGTTTCAACCTGGCATATTCCCAGATTAGCATAAAGTGGCAAATCTTCCCCTATAATTTCGCGTACATCAAAGTCTTCCAGACAGCTCTCATCCTCAAGAATGCACCTGCAGGACCCAAGACCCATCCCAAGTCCGAATTCCCTGGCCAGGGTTGCAAGATTAATATTAATTTTTTTTGCCATTTTTGTTCCTCCAGTCATGCTTGAAATCCAAACCGGGGCCTTTAACCTTTTTCCCAAAAAGCTAATTGGTTCAATTTTAGAAGGATGAGGACTCAACATAGGTTCATATACAAACCGGCGATCTTTATCAATCTTGCCAATCTGCGAGCGAAATGCCATTTCAATATGGTCTCTTTTTCTATCTGCCATAATTGTGATATTTGCGTGTTAAACAGTAAATAACCCGGTTTTTTTTCAAATAAGCTAGCCAGGAGGTTTCAAAAAACTTACCCATCGAATTAAAATAACAATTCATAAAATCAAATGTTCATATTCCAGAAATAAAATAAGTAATATTTCCCCTAATTACAATAATTACAAATATACAATATAAACGTGCAAAATAAAGGCTAAGGTTTCTGAAATTTTTATATATTTGACCAATTATAACGAAAAATATTGGTATGAATGAGTCGTTGCAGGTGCTTGATGAAATCAGGTTGAATTTTAATGAAGAAGGGTTGATGGTACTCAATATTACCATCGCTTTTGTGATGTTTGGAGTGGCGCTTGGATTAAAAGCCGAGAATTTTAAAAAGGTTATTCTCAATCCAAAACCTGCTATTATAGGGGTATTGTCTCAATTTATTCTCATGCCAACCATGACTTTCTTGCTGATATTGGTACTTGATCCAAGCCCAAGTGTTGCACTAGGTATGATACTGGTAGCAGCTTGTCCTGGTGGGAATATTTCCAATTTTTTTACTGCCCTTGCAAAAGGAAATGCAGAGCTGTCTGTAAGTCTTACCGGAATTGCTGATTTATCTGCTATAATCATGACCCCGTTTAACTTTGCATTTTGGGCTACTCTATATAGCACTACTTCTGATATGGTAATACCTATTACCATTGATCCATTCGAAATGCTCAAATTAATTGTAATATTACTTGGTATACCAACTGTTATAGGTATGTCCTTTAGTGCTAAATTTCCAAAAATAACTGAAAAAATAATAAAGCCAATAAAGATTCTTTCTATCCTGATTTTTATTGGATACATTGTGGGAGCATTGAGCCTGAACTTTGATTTTTTCTTGCAATATATTCATCTAATATTCATTATTGTGCTAATCCACAATGCATTAGCGCTATTGACCGGATTCTCGGTAGCCAAATTGTTTCGATTATCAGATCGCGACAGTCGTACAATAACCATCGAGACCGGGATTCAGAATTCTGGTTTAGGTCTGGTATTAATATTTAATCCACATCTCTTTAATGGACTGGGAGGAATGGCATTTATTGCGGCATGGTGGGGAATATGGCATGTGATTTCAGGATTAATAATTGGTTCATTATGGAGTACAAAAGAACCAAAAGCAATAGTAAATAAACAAGTAGCATCATAGTTAATTATATTTCAAGTTTGTATTTTTTTTATGAATTTTAAGCAGATAGATAAATGGTCATTCAGGTATGCAGTGACCAAATTTTACGTAAGGTTTATACATAACTTCATATTTTACAGAAACATTTGTGTTACAGGAACTGAAAATCTGCCAAAAGATGTTCCTTTATTCTTTGCTCCAAATCATCAAAACGCTTTGATGGATGCATTGATAGTTTTGTGCAGTGTTAAGGCCCAACCGGTATTTATAGCCCGGGCCGATATTTTTAAAAACCCATTGCTTGCCAGAATTCTGGTTTCCATGAAAATACTACCCGCATACAGAATTCGGGATGGTAAAGACAATCTAAAAAAGAACGAAGAAATATTTGATGTTTCAGTCAGGATATTAGAAAACAAAAAAATTCTGGCCCTTTTCCCGGAAGCTACCCACACAGACCAAAAACATTTGCGAGTATTAAAAAAAGGTGTACAACGCATTGTTTTTCAGGCTGAAGAAAAAAATAATTTTAAGCTGGGTGTAAAAGTAGTTCCTATAGGAATTTATTATTCTAATTACTGGAATTTTAAAAGCGATATTCAGATAAATTTTGGTAAACCTATTGATATTCATGAATATCTAGAGATTTATAAAGAAAACCCTCAAAAAGCAATGTTAGCCTTGCGGGATAAAATTTCGGACGAATTAAAACCGCTAATTATCCATATTAAAAATATGGAATATTATGACTTGTATGAATTTATGAGAGAATTCTACAATAAAAAAATGCGAAAAAAACTTGGGCTGAAAAAATCCCAGGCAAATAAATTTAGTGCAGATCAAAAAATTATTGATTTATTAGATTCAGTGCATGATGAAAATCCTGAACTAATTGAAAAACTAAAACAAAGAGCAGAGCCTTATCAAAAAATATTAAAGAAACTAAATATCCGAAACTGGGTTGTTGAAAAGGATGAAGCCTTAACCGGTTTAATAATTAAATCTATAGGTCTTGTATTAAGCATTCCAGTATTTTTATATGGCCTGATTAATAATTTTATCCCTTATTATTTGCCCAAACCTTTAACCAGCAAACTTGAAGACAGACAATTTACCTCATCCATTAATTTTGTTTTCGCCTTGATTTTTTATCCAATCTTTTATATCATCCAATTTTCAATAGTAGGGATTTTTACTGAAATCTGGTGGATTAAATATGTATACCTTATCAGCCTTCCGTTTTCTGGTGTAGCTGCATTTTATATTCATCGTTGGTTTGTAAAACTTAAAGCTCAATGGAAATATTATTTCAAACAAAGCGATGAGATAAAAGCATTATTTTTTAAAACAAAAAAGGTAATGAATTCAATAACCAATAAATATGTTCAA
>JARGGF010000513.1 GCA_029210905.1 Bacteroidales bacterium
GCAAAAATAGCAGCAAAGACAATCATACAAGGGGTTACATGGATTTTTTAAGGGGCTTCAAAAAGGAAGTTCCGTTACAATGTCTCCTACTGCAATTGATAAATTTGCCGGTTCAAATTTAAAATTTGAAACTGCAACTTCATGAGTGGTCTGGGCCGATAAATTCTCCAAAAAACTTTCTGCGAAAAACATTATCATGCCTATTAAAAATCCAGCTGTTAATTTTATTTTCATGACGATACCTCCTGCTATTTAAATTGGTTAACTTGTTTAAATGTTTTGTTTTAAACTTATTAATTATAAGCATTTTATGAATAATAGAAGGGTTGTTATTTAGAATGATTTAAAATAAGAGTTTGGATTACAAAAGATAAAGCTCAATTTTAACCGGAAATTATTATTATTCCGGAACTAATTACTTTATAGCGAGATAACATAATAAATGAAGTCTGCTAAAATCTCCTGATTTTAATATGGAAATTATTTATACGGCAAGAAAAAATCAAATGGAAGAAATTTGCGAAAATTTATTTAGAAGATTTTGGAGTTTTTCCGGATCAACTGGCTTTGAAAGATAAGCATTGCACCCTGCTTTTAAGGCCCTTTCTTCATCCGAATCAAATGAATAAGCTGTTAGTGCAATAATCGGAACTGAATTATTTGATTCACGTATCTTACGGGTTGCAGCCAACCCATCTAAACCAGGCATTTTTACATCCATTATTACAATATCAAATTCATTTTTTTGACATAAAGCAAGTGCTTCGTGGCCATTTTTAGCCCTGGATATATGATGTTCTCCTTCTATTAACAGCTCATGTATTAAAGCAAAATTATTTTCATCATCTTCAGCAACCAGTATTTTTAAACCGGATTTGGAAGCATTTTCACTAAGCTTGGTTTTATTTGTAGCTTCTGCCGGACGTAGTTCAACATCCAGCTTAGTTGGCAAACTAACCCAAAAAGTACTTCCCCTGCCTGATTCCGATTCTAATCCAATTTTCCCATGCATAGCATTTACGAGTGAATTACATATCGCAAGACCTAGTCCTACACCTGTAGTTATGTTGGTTTCCTGATAAAACCGGTTAAATATTAAATGCTGTTTTTCTTTTTCAATGCCAATTCCGGTATCTTTTACTTTAAATAGAATATTATTATTATCATCAGAAAATGAGATGGTTAACGATACGGTTCCTGCTTTCGTGTATTTATATGCATTGGTTATTAAATTGGTCACTATTTGAATTACTTTTTGACTATCAATAATTAGTTCCCCATTTTGATGGCTAGTATCAAAAAAATAGCTAAATTTTAAATAATTTGGACATAACTTACTCATTGGATGTACAATGCTGTTAACCAAATGAATTGTCTTTACTTTTTGATAATTTAGTTGAAGGGCTCCGGATTCAATTTTTGATAAATCAATGATGTCATTAATTAAAGAAATTAATTGTTCACTGCTTTGATTAATGATATCCAAGAAGTGTTTTTGTTTTTCAGGCTCTTTTTGTTTTAGTAATATGTTACTAAACCCCACAATTGAATTTAGTGGAGTCCTTATTTCATGACTCATATTGGCCAGAAAAGCTGATTTCAGTTTATCTGATTGAATAGCTTTTTCTTTGGCCTCTGCTAATTTTTTACTCTCATCAAGTAATTCGTTTTGGAGCTTTTTTTCGTTCAAAATGGTCATTTGTAGTCCATTAGTAAGAGTTGATATGGAAACAACAACAACCGTATTGATTAGCAGGAAATTTGCACCAACAGCAATCCATGAACCAAATGTGTAGTTATTGAAGAACTGAATGTCGGTTTCTGGCACCAGTAATCCCAATGCAAGCAAGGCATAAACAATAAGATTAGCAATAATTGATAGGTAGCCGGCTTTAGAAGAGATTATTAATGTCATAAATATTGATGTGGCAAGTAAATAAAGCAAGCCAGGACCAATTGAACCTATAAAAACAAGCAAGACCGCAGATAATAGATAAAAACAAACCGATAAAATAACTTTTCGGACTTTAATACTAAGCTTAGTACACAGTACTAATAATATTATTAACAGGATAACTAGAGTGTCTATAATAGCAACAATCCATAATTCTGTCAGGATAGACATTGTTAGGCTTGGAATGTAGGCAAGTATTCCAATTGGGAGAGCAAAGAGCATAAAACGAGTGAAAATAAGTGACCTCCAGAATTTTATATCTTTAGGCTCACCTTTATATTGACTTAGGTAATTTTTTTCAACATAAAGTTTGTAATTGCGCCAAAGTTTTTTCATTAAAACTAATTAGTTGTTGGGGATTTTGCATGCCCTAATGTATTAAAAACAGGTAAACCAACGATTATACAATTACTAAAATTATGAATTTTTTGAAGATTCTAAAACTTATTCAGTATAAAAAATTACCGAATAACGTTTATTTTATTTCAAACTGGCTTTGATTTTCATGTTTTGAATATTTATAATGAAAATTCTCTAATTTAAACTAGGTATATATAAGAGAGCTGTTTATTCGGGAAATGTAATAAAAAATGGTTTAACAACATACTAAAAAAGTGGGTAAGTCCATTAAAAATTATTATATTGAGACACTTAAATCCTAATACCTAACTAAATGGAAATCAATAACTATAATCCCTTTGCTTCGGCAAAACAACAGTTGTCAAAAGCAGCTAAACTACTTGAACTGGACGAGGCAACTATTGAATTTTTAAGTAATCCAATGCGCGAGTTTCATTTCAGTATTCCTGTGCGTATGGATGATGGAAAGATAAAAGTATTCAGAGGTTACAGGGTAATGCATAATGATGCCCGTGGCCCTGCCAAAGGAGGTATTCGCTTCCACCCTCACGAAACCATTGACACAATCAGGGCTTTGGCCATGTGGATGAGCTGGAAAACAGCAGTTGCAGATCTTCCCCTGGGCGGAGCTAAGGGTGGGGTTATCTGCGATCCTCATAACTTAAGCCAGAAAGAACAGGAAGGAATTTGCCGTGGTTGGGTACGGCAAAATTTTAAAAATATTGGACCTCAGATAGATGTGCCTGCACCTGAAGTAATGACCAATCCTCAGCACATGCTCTGGATGCTCGACGAGTATGAAACTATTACCGGGAATCGTACTCCAGGATTTATAACAGGAAAACCTGTAGAAATGGGTGGTTCACTAGGAAGAAAAGAAGCAACTGGTTATGGTGTGGTAGTTACCATGCGCGAGGCTCTTAAGGAAATAGGAATGAATCCAGAGAACACAACAGCCAGTGTTCAGGGTTTTGGAAATGTAGCTCAGAATGCAATAGCACTTTATCATCAGATGGGAGGAAAAGTAATTTGTGTTTCAAGTTGGGATCAGGAGCAACAACGAGGCCTGTGTTTTTGTAAAAAAGATGGTGTTTTACTGGATGAACTAAAACAAATTTCTGACCCTTTCGGTGGAATTAATAAAGAAAAGGCTGCCGATTTGGGCTATGAAATAACTGACGGTGAAAATTGGATAGCTCAACAAGTTGACATACTTATTCCTGCTGCTCTTGAAAATTCAATTTCTATTGAGAACGTAGATAAAATTAAGGACTCGGTTAAGTTAATTGCTGAAGCTGCAAATGGCCCCACTTCTTTGGAAGCCGATGAAGTGTTAAAAAAGAAAGGCATCTTTATCATCCCTGATTTTTTGGCCAATGCAGGTGGCGTAACTTGTAGCTACTTTGAGCAAGTGCAAAGCAATATGAATTATTATTGGACAAAAGATGAGGTATTGGCAAAATTAGATGAAAAAATGACCTCTGCTTATATAAATGTGTCTGATTTTGCGATGCTCAATAACATGTCTATGCGCGATGCGGCCTATGTAATATCAGTAGATAAAGTTGCGCAGGCCTGTAAAGACAGGGGATGGGTGTGAGCTGCATAAATAAATTGAAATCTTTATTCGCCATATGTACACTCTAAAGATAAATAAATAACCTACGTAAAATGTGATATGCTATGCTTAAACATAATTTAATTATAAAATCTTTTGAACGTAACTTTTGGGAAAGTCCCGAACAAATTGCCGGGCTTGGAACAGGTGCGATTGGTGGCAAGGCAAAAGGTTTGGTTTTTATCAATGATGTAGTGGAAAAATTATTTCCTGAAGGCAGTTTTTCTGGAATTGAGGTTAAAATTCCTAAAATGGTAGTGTTACGGACCGATGTTTTCGATGCATTTTTAAAGGAAAATAATCTGGATCAGATTGCCTATTCTAATCTACCTGATGAGCGGATTGCCCATGCATTTCAAAAAGCAGTATTGCCATTTAATATTTTGGGTGATCTTCGGGCGTTAATTGCCGGTGTTAAGTCACCACTGGCTATACGATCCTCAAGCCTGCTTGAAGATGCTATGTATGAGCCATTTGCAGGGGTTTATGCTTCAAAAATGACTCCAAATAATCAACATGATACAGAAACCAGGTTCAATAAATTGGTAGAGGCTATAAAGTATGTTTATGCATCTACATTTTTTAAGGCAGCAAAAGACTATATTAAAGCTACCAAACACAAGGTAGTTGAGGAAAAAATG
>JARGGF010000514.1 GCA_029210905.1 Bacteroidales bacterium
TACTTTTTCGGAGCCATTCATATTTCACTTGCTTTTTTACCTCACCGTTCTATTCTTGCTCTTAACCTTAACCTCAACCTTAACCTCAACCTTGATCTAAACCTCAACCTTGCTCTAAACCTCAACCTTAACCTCAACCTCAACCTCAACCTCAACCTCAACCTTGATCTAAACCTATTCCTTTTAACTGATGCCTTTTAACCTTTTCACCCTCCTTCAACCATCTTTGTCAATACATCATAAGCCTTCTGAATAGATTTTACTGGCTCAATCTGTAAAGTAAGTTTTTCCTTTTGTTCTTTTAACCTGCAAATTTTTGGGTTTTTATTTACGTAATTGAGAATCCCCGAAAATACCGTTGAGTTGAAATACAATGAAGAATCATCAGCAATAAAATAACAAAACATTTTATTACTTTTTAAGAGGATTTTTGAAAAGCCAAGCCGCATGGCTAACCACCTTAGTTTTACAGCGATTAATAATTCTTCGGTCTGTTTAGGAATTTTTCCAAAACGATCATCCAAATCAGATGCAAATTTCTTTAAAAGTTCTTCTTCCTTAATATTATCCAATTCTCTGTATAAGCGGATGCGTTCTGCAGTATTGTCGATATAACTTTCAGGAAACAACAATTCTAAATCCGTATCTATCTGACAGTCTGATGAATATATTCTATTCACAGCCAATTCATTGTTGTTGTCTTTCGACTCATCTGATCCGTAACCTTCTTCTTCGCGCAATTCAAATAATGCTTCATTTAAAATTTGTTGATAAGTCTCGAAACCGATATCGGCTATAAAACCACTTTGTTCACCTCCCAGTAGATTGCCAGCTCCACGGATATCTAAATCCTGCATGGCAATATTAAATCCACTGCCCAATTCAGAAAATTCTTCTATAGCCTGTAGCCTTTTTCTTGCTTCATTGCTCAACACGCTAAGTGGTGGGGCCATTAAATAACAGTAGGCTTTTTTACTAGACCTTCCTACACGTCCCCTTAATTGATGCAAATCGCTCAAGCCAAAATTCTGAGCATCGTTTATTATAATGGTATTTGCATTTGGGATATCCAAACCAGATTCAATTATTGTGGTGGCAATTAATACATCATATTCGTGGTTAATAAAATCCATCATTATCGATTCTAATTGATTTCCAGGCATTTGCCCGTGAGCAAAAACAGTTTTAACATTTGGACAAATTCTTTCGATTAAATGTTGAATTTCTGTTATATTCTGCACCCTGTTGTGAATAAAAAATACCTGGCCATTACGTTCCACTTCGTAATTTATAGCATCTTTTAAAACTTCTTCACTGAAAGTATGTAGTTCAGTTATAATTGGATACCTGTCAGGTGGAGGTGTATTAATTACTGATAAATCACGGGCTCCCATTAACGAAAACTGCATGGTTCTGGGGATTGGAGTGGCTGTTAATGTAAGTGTATCCACATTAAGTTTAAGATGTTTAAGCTTTTCTTTAATGGCAACGCCGAACTTTTGTTCTTCATCAATTACTAATAAGCCAAGATCTTTAAAAACTACATCCTTTCCCACTATACGATGTGTGCCAATCAGAATATCAAGTTTTCCTTCAGCCAATTCCTTGAGAAGTTCTGTCTGTTTCTTTTTGCTTTTTAACCTGCTGATATAATTTACTTTACAAGGCAAGTCTTTCAGCCTTTTCTTAAAGGTTTGGTAATGTTGTAAAGCCAAAATTGTTGTTGGCACCAATACTGCAACTTGCTTTCCATCAGTAACTGCTTTGAAAGCGGCCCTGATGGCGATTTCCGTTTTTCCGAAACCAACATCTCCACAGATAAGTCGATCCATTGGCAAGGTCGATTCCATGTCAACCTTAGTTTCGCGAGTAGCTTTTGCCTGATCGGGGGTATCTTCGTAAATAAATGAGGCTTCTAAAGCTTCTTGAAGATAAGTGTCTGGTGAATATTGAAATCCCACCTCGTCTTTTCTTTTCGCATACAACGCTATTAGTTCCTTGGCAATGTCTTTTACCTTATTTTTTGTTTTTTCCTTGGCTTTTTGCCAGGCACCCGATCCCAGTTTATGCACCTGTGGAGGAATTCCATCTCCTGACCTGTATTTTGATACTTTGTGTAAGGCATGGATACTTACAAAAACAACATCATTGTTTTTATAGATAATCCGAATAGCTTCCTGCTTTTTCCCATTGTTTTCTATAGTATTAATACCTCCGAATTTTCCAATACCATAGTCGGAGTGTACCACGAAATCACCTGGTTGCAAGCTGTTAATTTCGCGCAAAGTCATCGCGCTTTTGTTTTCGCTGAATTTATCGTCAATCAGTTTAACCCTATGAAATCGCTTAAAAATCTGGTGGTCTGTGTAACAGCTTATTAATAAATCCTGATCAGTAAATCCTCTGTGAAGTGTCTCATTTACAGGAATAAAGTCTACTTTTGTTTGAACTTCATCCGACTTGAGAATGGATTCTAATCGTTCTAATTGTCTTGAATTACCAGATAGTATATAATTTGAGAAACCTTCTTCTTTGCGTCGGGCAATAGTTTCGGCCAGCAGGTCAAAGTTTTTATTGAAATCTATCTGTTTACTGGTTTTAAATTCATAAGTAAGGTCAGCTTCAAAATTTGCCTGGGTACCCATAACCACTTGATGAAATTCATCTGACCTGGCTATAAATTGTTCTGCAGTAATGAAATTATCTTTATTTATCATCAAAGCATTTCCTTGTTCATCAATTTCATTGATTCCCACTATCTTGTCTGCCAGTGACTGTATTTTTTCTAAAGTGTATTTTCGATCTTTATACCATAAAATGGTATCTTGTGGTAACAAATCCAAAATAATAGTTTTGTCTGCTGTTTTAACAATATTATTTACATCCGGATGGATTGTTACTTTATCTAAATTTTTAATTGAAAGTTGATTAAGAACATCAAATGTTCTGATTGATTCAACTTCATCTCCAAATAAATCTATACGGTATGGATTTTCATCTGAGTAAGAAAAGACATCTATTATGCTTCCTCTAATTGAAAAATCGCCAGGTCCAAAAACAAAATCATTCCTTTTGAATCCGTACTCCTGTAAAAATTCATTCAGAAATTCTGTGGATAATTTTTCACCAGCATGAATGGCAAAACTGGCAGATGCATGTGTTTGTGCATCTGCTTCTTTTTCAAGAAGCGCTTCAGTATAGCTTACTATAAGTGTTTGTTTTTGAGACGATAAGGACTCGATTGTGCGATTTCGTAAAATAATATTTCCTTCAGATTTTTTATAATCGCCGGAATTTGCAAAATCCTTTTTAAAGGAGGAAGGGAGGAAATATAAGCTGTCTGGGGGCAATAATTTTTCAAGATCATTGTAAAGATAAGCGGCCTCATCTTTGTCAGATAGGATAACAAAGATATTTTTTCCTGATTGAGAGAAAATATTTTGTATAACTAAGCTGCTTGCTGAGCCAGATAATCCCTTAACCTTGACTTTTGAGCCAGCTATCGTTTTGAAGTTTTGAAAAAAAGCACCCACTAAGGGATGCTTTTTGTACAATTCGACTAATTTTTGTAGTTCCAATTCTTTTTTTTGTGCAATTTTATAAAAAATGCATCAGAAATGGAGCAAATTATTGAGCTTGTTTATCAAATTCAAGAATTAAATCTTCTGCACGATCAACCATTTGCCTGGATCCAACATAGATAGGCACTCTCTGATGAAGCGAATTTGGTTTTATATCCAGAATTCTGTTTCCTTTTCCATCGCTTGCCTTTCCACCTGCCTGTTCAGCAATATATGCCATTGGATTGCATTCGTATAGCAACCGCAATTTTCCTTCAGGGTAACTTTCAGTAGATGGATACAAGAAGATGCCACCTTTTAATAAATTTCGATGAAAATCAGCAACTAATGAACCAATATATCTCGATGAATATGGCCGGTTAGTTGGTTTATCACTTTCCTGGCAATATTTGATGTATTTTTTAACACCCTCTGGAAATTTAATATAGTTACCTTCGTTAATTGAATAAATTGTACCGGTTTCAGGTGTCTGGATATTTGGGTGGGAGAGGCAAAACTCACCAATTGAAGGATCCAGCGTAAATCCGTTAACACCGCGTCCTGTGGTGTATACTAACATAGTTGATGAACCATAGATTACGTAACCTGCAGCCACTTGTCTGGTCCCTTCCTGCAGAAAATCGTCAATAGCTGCTTCATGACCAAGATCAGATAATCGACGGTAGATTGCAAAAATGGTTCCTATTGACGCGTTCACATCAATATTTGAGGAGCCATCTAAGGGATCCATTGTAACAATGTACTTCCCGTCTTTGGCCAAATTGGTGTCAAAGGTTACAATATCCTGATTTTCTTCTGATGCAATGCCACAGCATTCTCCACTTGCTTTTAAGGCACTTATGAATTGTTCATCTGCAAACACATCCAGTTTTTTTTGGGATTCACCCTGAATGTTTTCCGACCCAATTTCGCCTAGAATATCAACCAATCCGGCTTTATTTACCTCTCTGTTTACAATTTTTGCTGCAATGCCTATATGGCTTAA
>JARGGF010000515.1 GCA_029210905.1 Bacteroidales bacterium
AAAGATACATTCAAGCAATGTGTCTGATGTCTTAATAAAAGAGAAAATGACAAAATATGAGTAATTTTCCGCTAAGATAAGGACATAATCAATGAAATTGATTATGGTAATTTAGACCGATAAGTCCTCTATTGGATTACCCTGATTTTATTGTAGGCTATACAGCTCCGTTAGGTCTATTCTTCTAAATCTTCGAAATGGACTTCAGAAAAGCTCTCGACATTATTAATTTCCTGATCACTTTCAAAGCCTTTGTTCGATTTAATGAAATCAACCACTTCGTTTAGGCCTTCGGCAAATTTTTCAAAATCTTCTTTGTATAAAAAGATTTTATGTTTTTCAACCTGAAAACTGCCGTCCTGCTCATATCTTCTCTTTCTTTCAGTGATTGTTAGGTAATAATCATTTTTTCTTGTTGCTTTAACATCAAAAAAATAGGTTCTTTTTCCTGCCCGAACAGCTTTTGAAAAAATCTCATCTCTTTCAAGGCTTTCATTTTTTTCAAATTCTCCCATACTCCCAATAAATATGATTAGTATTAATTTTCAGTAATATTATTTTAAATATTCCAACTGTGCAAATATAAATTCCAAATGTTAAAAAAAAAATATTTTTATCATTATAGACCGTAAAGATAATATTTTCATATTTATTTAACTATTAATCCATTATTTTATCGGAACAATCACTTTTAATGTAATAGGGCTTTTAAGTAGCGCAGCTTTCCAAAGCTGCGATTCGATTCCCAGCTTTCCAAAGCTGTGATACCCAAATCTTATAGTTATTCTATAAGAAATATAACGAATCATACCAATTTGATTTTGTGTGTTTAGGTATTTAATTTACTTTTGCGCGCAGTTTGTAAAAATTTAAGTTCTTTGTTCATGATTAGCAGAAGATTAATTCGGATTAAAGTGTTACAGGTTTTATATGCCTATTCAAAAAAAAATGAAGGTTATAGTTCTAATGTAGCTGAAAAAGAGTTGTTTCATAGTATTGATAAGTTTTACGACTTATACCACCTTCTACTTTTGCTGATTCTTGAAATGGCTGATTTGGAAGAAAAAAGAATAGAACTACGCCGCAATAAGAAAATTCAAACTTCTGAAGATTTATTTCCCAGCACTAAATTTGTGGACAATAAAGTAATCCGGAATATCAGGCTAATAGAAGCTCTTTATGACTATAAAAATGCCAGAAAATTGAATTGGAAAATTCATGAAGATACCCTGAAACGAATATATAACGACTTTATAAGTACTGAGCAATACCAGAATTATATTAATTCTGATACTGATTCATTTGTGAGCGACAAGGAATTTCTGAATAATTTTTATTCAGAGTTTTTAGCTGAAAATATTAATTTTAGTGAGTTTTTAGAAGAAGAAAATATTTATTGGAATGATGATGCCGGGTTTGCAATTATTATGGTAATAAAAACCATTGAAAACATAAAAGAAAATGGAAAGCCCGGAAAATTAATGCCACTTTTTAAAAACGATGATGACAAAGAATATACTAAAAAGCTTATAAGAAAAGCAATTGTTGATCAGAAAGAGTATATTAAATTAATTGAAAAACATACGCAGAACTGGGATACTGAACGAATTGCCCATGTTGATTTGTTAATATTGCAACTTGCAATTACTGAATTGCTTGAGTTTCCTTCCATTCCTGTAAAAGTTACCATGAATGAGTTTATTGAAATTTCAAAATATTATAGCACAGAACGAAGCAAAGTTTTTATTAATGGTGTACTTGATAAAATAGTTAAGGATTTTGAATCGGATAAGCGCCTAAATAAAACTGGTCGCGGATTGATTGGATGATTGGCTTTTTTATTCGCAGCTTTTTTTATTTCTTTGTATAGCAATAAACAGATATGGATATTTTTAATTCCAGAATTACATTCCTTTGCATGATAGCTTTATTAGTGGCCTGTGGGCAAAATAATGAGCAGGTTAGAAAAGGAAGTCCAGATATTAAATTTGAAAAAACCGAATTTGATTTTGGAACAATATTAATGGGCGAAAAAGTTAGCCACCGGTTTAATTTTATGAACATTGGACAGGGTGATTTGTATATTCAAAAAGTAATTTCTGATTGTGGTTGCACGGTAGTTGATTTTGAAAAAAAAGCTATTCCGCCTGGTAAAGAATCGTATATTGAAGCACTGTTTGATAGTGGTGGAATGCCGGGCCTCCAAATTAAAAACCTATTTGTTTATGCAAATGTCAGTGATTCGGTAATAACCTTAACTCTTTCGGCATCTGTTGATTACTCTTTGGAACAAAATTTTTAATATAATTTTTAATAAAAATTGGATAATAAAAACAATTAAATAAATAAAAAAATGAATGATTTTCTTTTAGTATTACTAATGGCTCCTAAAGAAGGTGAAAACCCATTGGTTTCGTTATTACCATTGCTTCTTATTATTGTGGTATTTTATTTTTTCATGATTCGCCCACAAATGAAAAAGCAAAAAGATTTACGAAAATTTCGTGAAGGCATTAAAAATGGTGATAAAGTGATTACTATTGGCGGGATTTACGGTAAAGTGGTTGAGGTTTCTGAAAAAACTGTAATTCTTGAAGTTGAAGGAAAAATGCGACTTAAAGTTGATAAATCAGGTTTGGTCCTTGACCCAACTGATTTGATGCAACAGAAATGATCTATTTGATTTTGACCAGCTATTTTATGCTGTGTTGAAATAGTATTAAGCATAAATTACTTTCACTATTAAATAGTCTGGTTTTGAATGGAAATTTCATTCAAATTGTAATTCAGCGAATTAAATCGATAAAATTAAACCAGAACCTCCTGGTTTTTGGTTTTTTTTTATTGATTTCTTCTATATTCTGGTTTTTTAATGCCCTGAATAAAGAATATTATGCAGAGCTTCAGGTTCCAATTACCTATATTAACATGCCTGAAAACAAGCTGGTTGCCGGGCCCCTGGCAAGTAAGGTAAATGTGAAAATTACTGCATTTGGTTACCAGATTATGAATTATAAAACTTCCTCAATAAAGCCTGCAATAATTAATCTCGGACAACATTCTTTGCATCCTGTAGACAATGCCCGCGATAAAAGATTCTACATCCTTACCAGTACACTTAAAGAAGAAATATCTAATGTTTTGGGTCCTGATACAGAGATTAAAAACATTTTACCCGATTCCCTTATTTTTAACCTTGAGGCGGTCATTTCTAAAAGAGTGCCGGTCCATCAGCGACTTAATTTACAATTTAAAAAACAGTACATGTTAAAAGGGGCTTTGCTAGTAGAACCGGATAGTGTAAAAATAAAAGGAGTGAAATCAATTTTAGATACTATTAATCAGGTATATACAGAATTTAAGGAAATTACCGAAATTGATGATTCATTAAATATAATGCTTCGCATAAATAAAATACCTGGTACCGAAATACTTCCTGAAATGGTAACTTGTGCTGCACAGGTTGAAAAGTTCACTGAGCTTACCTATGATTTACCAATTGAAGTATTGAATGTACCTGAAGGTGTTACTGTTAAATTATTTCCTGCTGAAGCCAAAATCATATGTAACGTTGGATTTAGTATGTATCAATACATTTTTAAAGAACAATTCAGGTTAGTTACTGATTTTAATGAAAATATAAATAATGAAAATTCAAGGCTTCGGCTAAAACTTATAAAAATGCCTGAAAACATTTCAAACGTTAGGGTTAATCCTCCATCTGTTGATTATATTATCGAAAAAAATGATTAAAGTTGGTTTAACTGGTAGCATTGGAAGTGGGAAATCACTAATATCAAGCATATTTAGCAAACTCGGAGTTCCTGTGTTTGATTCAGATTCTTCCGCTAAAGAACTATACAAATCAGATTCCATTCTGAAAGATTTAATTCAGGATGCCTTTGGAAAGGAAAGCTATTTAGATTCCGGGGATTTAAACAAAAAATTTATTGCCAAAGTAATATTTAATGATAAAAAAAAGCTTAATTTAATTAACCAAATTGTCCATCCACGCGTAAAGCTTGATTTCGAAAAATGGTTAACTGAAAACAACAAAGCAAAGTATGTGATTAAAGAAGCAGCAATTTTAATCGAAAGCGGTGCATACAAACATATGGACAAGATTATTGTTGTTTCTGCGCCATTAGAGTTGAGAATTGAGCGAGTGATTCAGCGTGATAATTTAAACGAACCAGAAATACGCAAGCGAATAAATAATCAGCTGAGCGAGGATGATTTACTGAAATTTGCAGATTTTGTGATTTCTAATAATGGGAAGGATGCAGTATTGCCACAAATATTAAAAATTCACAAGCAGCTAATTAAATAGCATTAGGAGCAATAAATATTTTGACTTTACGGGTGGATTTTTTTTCACTGCTAACATTTTTAATAAATACCTGGATTCAGAGCCCAACTATTAAGTCGTTGATAATAAATAAGATAATGTAGTTATTTTAGATAATTATTATTTTGTTTTGTGTATTTTTTAAAGTAGTTTCTTAATAATTTTGTGGATTAATATTTTTATAAACATGATTTGCATTACATTTA
>JARGGF010000516.1 GCA_029210905.1 Bacteroidales bacterium
AAGATTTCTTAGCCAATGAAACCCATCTTGAACTAAGCATTTACATCGAATAGTCCTGAATAACATTTTAATCAACTGCTTCTTTCTTTAAATCCCTTCTTCTAACTCCAGGAAATCTCCATTTTTTCAACAGATTTTCGCTTTTACTCCATTTGTCAAAAAAAGAATTTTGCTTTATTTTAGAATATTTATAGATATAAAACCTATTTGTATCGTAACAAATATATGCTTATCTAAAAGTAAATCTTTGAAATTCAATTTCCATACCTTATATTTGCACAACTTTTTGAAAAATATATGCAAAAGTAAAGTAATGAGTAAAAAATTCAAAGAATACAAGAATTTAGATCTGTCGCAAGTAAATAAGGACATTTTGAATTTTTGGGAGGAGCATCAGACTTTTGAGAAAAGTCTATCAACAAGGGAGGGAAAGCCTGCATTTGTTTTTTACGAAGGACCACCTTCAGCAAATGGCCAGCCTGGTATTCACCATGTAATGGCCCGTGCTATAAAAGATATTTTTTGCAGATACAAAACACTAAAAGGTTATTTTGTTGAGCGTAAGGCCGGTTGGGATACACATGGCTTGCCAGTTGAGCTGGCAGTTGAAAAAATGCTGGGTATTACCAAAGATGATATTGGCCATAAAGTAACTGTAAAAGAATATAACGAAGCTTGCCGCAAAGAGGTAATGAAATATACTGATTTATGGGAAGATATAACTAAAAAAATGGGTTATTGGGTAGATATGGAAAATCCATATATTACCTATGATAACAGATATATCGAAACACTTTGGTGGCTGCTTAAACAGTTCTATAACAAGGATTTATTATACAAAGGCTATACCATACAACCTTATTCTCCTGCTGCCGGAACAGGGTTAAGCACCCATGAACTTAATCAGCCAGGCTGTTACAAGGATGTTAAGGACACAACTTGTACGGCTCAGTTTAAAGTTATAAAAAACAAGCAGTCGGAATTTCTTTTTTCAGGAGATGAAAATATTTATTTTCTAGCCTGGACAACAACACCGTGGACGCTGCCATCAAATACTGCTTTGGCTGTTGGTCCTGGAGTTGTTTATCAAAAATTAGCTACCTACAACCCTTATACAGGAAAGCCCTCTTCAGTTGTTTTAGCTAAAGAACTTGTTAGTAGTTATTTTAAGCCAGAATATGCCGAATTGGATTTTGACGCTTATAAAGAAGGCGATAAAAAGATTCCATACAAGGTAATTAACGAATTCAAAGGTAAAGATCTTGAAGGAATTGAATACGAACAATTAATTCCCTGGGTAAAACCCCTGGGAGATGCATTCAGAGTGATAATAGGAGATTTTATTACTACTGAAGACGGTACAGGAATAGTACATATTGCCCCAACTTTTGGTGCCGATGATGATCGTGTAGCAAAAGCATCAGGTATAGTGCCTTTGTTATTGATCGACAAAGAGGATAAACGCCAGCCTATGGTTGACCGAACAGGAAAATTCTATAAACTTGAAGATTTAGACAGCGATTTTGTAAAATCGAATGTAAATACTGATTTATATAAGGAATTTGCCGGCAGATATGTAAAAAATGCCTATGATGAGAGCCTGACTGAAAATGATACCACCCTGGATATAGATATTTCAGTTTGGTTAAAAATGGAAAATAAGGCCTTCAAAATAGAAAAACATGAGCATAATTATCCCCATTGCTGGAGAACAGATAAACCTGTATTGTATTATCCCTTAGATTCATGGTTTATTAAAACAACAGCATTAAAGGGCAGAATGAAAGAATTGAACGATACAATTAACTGGAATCCACCAGCAACAGGTATCGGACGTTTTGGAAGCTGGCTTGAAAATCTTGTTGACTGGAATCTGTCTCGTTCAAGATTTTGGGGCACACCACTACCTATTTGGCGAACAGAAGATGGAAGTGAAAGTATTTGCATTGGTTCAGTTGAAGAATTGCAAGCCGAGGCTGAGAAAGCTGTTAAAGCTGGCATTATGGAAAAAAATCCATTGGATGCTTTTAAAGTGGGTGATTTTACGGAAGAGAATTACAATTTATTTGATTTACATAAACCAAATGTTGATAGTGTAGTATTGGTTTCTGAAAGCGGAAAACCCATGTACAGGGAAGCGGACTTAATAGACGTTTGGTTCGATTCTGGCGCTATGCCTTATGCGCAATTGCATTATCCTTTTGAAAATAAGAAAAAATTCGAAACATTTTATCCGGCTGATTTTATTGCAGAAGGAGTTGATCAGACCCGGGGCTGGTTTTATACTTTGCACGCTATTGCTACAATGTTGTTCGATTCTGTAGCTTTTAAAAACATTATATCCAATGGTTTAGTGCTTGATAAAGACGGGCAGAAAATGTCTAAAAGACTTGGAAATGCCGTAGATCCTTTTGCAACAATTGAGCAGTATGGTTCTGATCCTTTGCGTTGGTATATGATTACCAATTCTCAGCCATGGGACAACTTAAAGTTTGATATACAGGGAGTTGATGAAGTCAGGCGTAAATTCTTCGGAACATTATACAATACCTATTCTTTCTTTTCACTCTATGCAAATGTGGATAATTTTAATTATGCCGAAGCTGAAGTTCCGCTTGAAGACAGGCCTGAAATTGATCGTTGGATAATCTCCCTGCTAAATTCATTAATTAAACAAGTTGATGATTATTATCAGAACTATTTCCCAACAAAAGCCGCAAGGGCAATTCAGGATTTCGTTAACGACCACTTAAGTAACTGGTATGTAAGATTAAACAGGAAACGTTTCTGGGGCGGTGAATACTCGCAAAATAAAATTGCAGCTTATCAAACCTTGTATACTTGCCTGGAAACGGTAGCCAGGCTTGCATCTCCAATTGCACCATTCTATACCGATCAGATGTTCAGAGATTTAAATGCTGTTACCCATAAGGATTTATCAGAATCTGTTCATTTAACCACTTTTCCGGATTATAATGAGGCTGCAATTAACAAGGAGCTTGAAGAACGCATGGGAATCGCACAGCAAATTTCCTCAATGGTTCTTGGTTTGCGGCGTCAAAAAAATCTGAAAGTGAGGCAACCTTTAGCTAAAATAATGATTCCTGTATTAAATGACACTGATAAAGCAAAAATAGAGGCTGGAAAAGATATCATTTTAACTGAGATCAACGTTAAAGAGATTGAATATATTACTGAGGATTCAGCGGTATTGATAAAAAACATTAAACCCGATTTTAAAGTGCTTGGTAAAAAGCATGGTAAAATGATGAAACAGATTGCAAATGCTATCAATCAGTTTGGTCAGGATGATATTAAAAAAATTGAGGCGGAAGGGAGTTGCGTGCTAAGTGTTGATGGTCAGGATGTTATAATTGAATCTGGTGAAGTTGAAATTAGTTCCCAGGATATTCCGGGATGGCTGGTTGCAACAAATAATAAACTTACTGTGGCCCTTGATGTTACAGTTACCGACGATTTGCGTGAAGAAGGAATAGCGCGGGAGTTTATTAACCGAATTCAAAATTTTAGAAAAGAACTTGGTTTGGAAGTAACTGATAAAATCAAACTTGGCATTCGTGAGCATGCCGAAATTAATGAGGCTATTAGTAAGCATAAAGATTTTATATCTTTACAAACATTAGCTGATGAACTAAATCTGTTGCCCGATATTTCGGATAGTTCGGGCACTAAATTTGTGGAAATTGACAATACTATTCAAACAATAATTCATATTGAAAAAATAAGCTAAAACTTATACAAGCAGCTATTATCAATGAATGTGATGGTTATTTAGTATTGAGGCTCTTTTTATTAACGTATAATTAGTTTACGATTTTTAAGACAAAGCATTATGGCAGACAAAACAAGATATTCAGACGAGGAACTGGCTGAATTCAAAGAAATTATTTTGATGAAGCTTGAAAAAGCCCGACATGATTTTGAGATGCTAAAAGCAGCCCTTAATCATAGCGATGATAATGATATTAGTGACACATCTCCTACTTTTAAAGTACTTGAAGAAGGTGCTGCAGTTTATTCAAAAGAAGAAACAGGAAGATTGGCGCAACGTCAGGAAAAATTCATTCAGCACCTTGAATCAGCGTTGATTAGGATTCAGAACAAAACTTATGGTATTTGCCGCGAAACAGGCAAATTAATAGCTAAAGAGAGACTACGTGCTGTACCGCATGCTACGTTAAGTATTGATGCTAAAATGAATCAGAAATAAGAACAATTTAATGGTTTCCTTTTTTAAGGAAAAAAGCAAGTTTTCAATGAATTCAAGGTTAAGATTACCCCTTTTTCTGGTGGTTGTGATTTTATTGCTGGACCAGGTTTTAAAGATTTGGATTAAAACTAATTTTCAGTTAAACCACGTAATTGAGCTATTTGGTGATTGGGGATTCCTGTTATTTACAGAAAATCCGGGCATGGCATTTGGCTATAAATTTGGAGGAGAACCCGGGAAAATTGCACTGACTATTTTTCGCATGTTAGCAGTTGTTGGAATTGGCTGGTATTTAACCGATTTGGCTAAAAAGGATGC
>JARGGF010000517.1 GCA_029210905.1 Bacteroidales bacterium
TCTTAACCCTTTTGCTGATTTGCGACCTTCCCGATGAAAATCGGGACGCTCTAACCAGCTGAGCTACCTCGGCATTTTTTATTTAACCCTTCTGCTGATTTGCGACCTTCCCGATGAAAATCGGGACGCCCTAACCAGCTGAGCTAACTTGCCATTATTTCCTTAACCTACTCTGCTGATTTTCGACCTTCCCGATGATAATCGGGACGCTCTAACCAGCTGAGCTAAATTGCCATTATTTCCTTAACCTTCTGCTGATCTGCGACCTTCCCGATGAAAATCGGGACGCTCTAACCAGCTGAGCTAACTTGCCATTATTTTCTTAACCCTTTTGCTGATTTGCGACCTTCCCGATGAAAATCGGGACGCTCTAACCAGCTGAGCTACCTCGGCATTTCTTTTTAGCGGGTGCAAATATAAAACAAAATATCTAGCTATCGAAAATTTTTTAACAAAATTCTTTTTAATAAAGTATAACTTTTCCCTGATACATAATTTTTTCAGATGTTCTGATACGATAGATGTATATTCCTTTATTACCAAGATAAAAAGTATTGTTCATAAGTGATTGTGAACGAGAAATTTGCTTACCATCAAGTTGATAAATTTCGATGTAAGAGTCATATTTCATTAATAAAGGATTCCCCCAGAAGCTTATCGATTTATCCGAAGAATTCGTATATATCTTTAATCCCGATTTATTGTTTAATGAAATATCTTTCATATTTGTAACTCCATTTTGAATTTTCACTCCCTTTGCTATCAAGTCTACCCATAATCGATACATTTCACCAGAGGGATGAAGGCCATCTGAAGCAACCAAGTCGGGATTCGCCAATCCTTGTCGACTTATTTCGGTAATGTTAAAATAACCCACATTGTATGTGCTTGTAATAGACTGATTAATTGCATTATATGTATTGATTTCTTCTGTTATTTTAGCCTGGTTCGATTTTCCAAAAGGCGTAAAACCATAATCTGGTATGGAAACTACAAATACATTTTCTTTGCTGCCTGCCAGTTCAATAGCAGTATTTAATAATTCTTCAAATTCTGCAATGTAGGTGCTCTGATCCATCCCCTGGTATTGATTATTAACACCAATTAATAATGATACAAGGTTAAATTTCCCTTTAGGATTTACTGCTGCAATAGCATTTTTTAAATTACTGGTTGTCCAGCCAGTTTGAGCAATTATTGCAATAGTATCAATACTTACTCCTGCATCTGCTAAGAATGATCTAAATTGATAAGGCCATGAATCTTTTTGACTTACACTTTGTCCGATGGTATAGGAATCGCCCAAAGCTAAAAATTTTACAGGATTCTTTACCACAACCTGTTGAGCCATCATCTTATGAGCTATGATGAAAAAAACAATAAATAGTAGGTGTTTCATTGTATGACATTTTGTTAACTAAACAAATATTCTCCATAAAATGTTCAAAACAGAATTAAGCAAAAAAACTTGAACTTAAGGCCTTGTATAAATTAAAAAGGGCGCCTTATAGCGCCCCGGAATTGATAATATAATTCTAATTAAACTATTTTTTTGGAGGAATTGAATCTCCGATATGTTGTGCTAAAAATTTTTCCATTGACCGGTACAAATCAAAACGATTTTCTTCATTCCTGAAGCCATGGCCTTCGTTATCTTTTACAATGTATTCTACTGCAATACCTTTGCCTTTCAACGCTTCAACAATTTGATCAGATTCCGGCTTAGGCACACGAGGATCATTTGCACCCTGTGCAACAAGCATAGGCACCTTTATTTTATCAACATGAAACAATGGAGAAGCTTCAGCGAGCAATAAACTATCAGCAACAGGATCACCTACCATTTCGTACAACATTTTCCGATAAGGTTCCCAATATGCAGGAATGGCATTAATCCATGAAAAGATACTTGAAACACCTACATAGTCAACTCCACAAGCGTACAAATCAGGAGTGAAAGTAACACCAGCCAGTGTGGCATATCCTCCATAACTTCCGCCATAAATTGCTATTCTTTCCTTATCTGCGATGCCTTCATTAATCAACCATTCTACTCCGTCGGTAATATCATTTTGCATGGTTTTACCCCATTGTTTAAACGACTTCATCCAGAACTCTTTACCATAACCAGTAGAACCTCTGAAATTCATTTGAAATACTGCATAACCCCTGTTAGCAAGGAATTGAATCTCGGGGTTAAAGCCCCAACCGTCACGTGCCCATGGTCCCCCATGTGGATTAACCACCACAGGCAGGTTTTTGGCTGTTTCCATGGTGTAACCTTTTGGCAATGTCAGGTATCCATTAATTGTAAGCCCATCGCGCGAATTATATTTTATTGGGTTCACCGTGGCCATATCATTTTCATTGATCCATGGACTAACATCGGTAATTTTGTCCAGTTTGTCGCTTTCCCTGTCATAAATGTAGTAGGCTCCCAAGGAACGATCGCTATAGGTTCTTATTATCAAAACATTTTCATCTTTACTAATGGCACTAACGCCCAGTTGGTACTGTCCCAAATCTTTCTCAAGTCGGTCGAATAGCTTTTTTGATTCATCATCAAAAAAGTGCATTTCTTGTTTCCACGAAGTGAAGGTGGCAGCAGTCAGCACTTTTCTTTTTCTTGAAAAACTAACTCCATCTACATCATAATCAGGATTTTCATAGAGTACTTTCAGTTCTTTTCCATTGGCAATATCAAACTCTACTACAGCGCTTTTATCTCTGTTTAAATTAGAAATAGCAATCAGGTTTTTATTGTCGAAAGTGAAAAAGGAGGGTGCCAAACTTTCTTTAAAACTTGTAGTGAGTACAGTTTTCCATTCATCGGTTTCTGTTTCGCGATATAGCAAACTGGCATTTACTCCTTCAACTACAGTGGCAGCACGCAGTTTACCGTCATGATCAAAAATCCAGCTATCAATATTTCCCGGATTTTCGGCAATCATTTTCATTTCCCCGGTTTTGATATTTAAGCGGTAAGGATCAAAAATCTGAGGGTTCCTTTTGTTTAAGCCAATGATAACCTCTTCTTCAATATCAGGCAAATCATCGATAATTTGGGTACGAACGCCTTCAAATTCTGTATAACAAACTTCGTTTGTTCCATCGATATTCACACCATAGAGCCAGAAATTTTCATTCCCTCCCTGATCCTTAACAAACAAAATTTGAGAATTATTTGGCCAGAAATAGCCGGCTATATCCCTATCAGTTTCTTTGGTTAATTGAATAATCGAATCTTTTCCACGCTCCTGAACAAAAATGTTCATTCTTTTTTCATAAGGAGCCATGTAAGAAAAGTACTTTCCATCGGGTGAAATCTGATAGCGGGATTTTTCAGGGTTTTTGAAAAAGTTTTCAAGTGCAATAACAGGTGCTTTTTCAATTTTTTCTTTACATCCGTAAAAGGATAACAATAAAATGGTTATCAAAATAATTGGCATTTTTAGTTTCATAATTAAATTTTTAGTTAGACATTTTGTTACAAAATTGAATTTACCAGATGTAAATTTAATGGATTACTTTTTTATAATCAATTTATTAGACGATTAATAAAAGATAAATGTTACACAACATAATTATTTCTACAACGCACATGATATTTTTATTTTTGCAACCAAAAAAATGATTTAAATAGATAAAATTTCTTTCGATTAACTAAAAACATTTTTATTTTTGTCTCAAACATTTACCAACCTTTAATTATTGCTTTCATATCAACCAAATTTCAGCCTCTTTGTTTAATTTCAGAACTTTTTACCTATTATATGATTATCAGGAGATTATTAAAAATCGTTCGTAAACTGAAATTGTCGGACGAGGTCATTGGTAATTAGTCATTTGTCATTATATAGTTTTTATGGTGATTTGTGTATAGGTTTATTTGTATATAACCGGAATACAATTTATTAACGAAGAATCAATATACTAATTACTAATATACTAATGACCATTTTATTTAAATAATTAACGCTTAAATCGCAACTCGTCAGATTACGATAAGTCAGGATTTCTGAATTTTTATTGTTAACTTAATTCTTTAATTATGAAAAGCATCAAAGTAATAACCTTGTTTGTTTTATTGTTTTTATTTGGGACAAAAGTATTTCCACAAAAAATTTATGAATGGCGCAACATTGACAGATCCGGCATTTATAATGAAACCAATTTACTAAAAGCCTGGCCTGAAGAAGGACCACAACTTGCCTAGGGGTATGAAGGCCTGGGCAATGGATACGGATCGCCTGTATTTACTGAAAACCGCATGTATCCTAAATTGAATTTTAAGTTAATAACTATGAAAAGTTGTAAGATATTCCAAATGCATCAAATATCAATTTTTGCTTTTTGGAAACTTCCCCTATGATAGGTTTATAATTTTCCAGATAGGTAATTTTTATTTTTTTCAATTCTTTCAATAATTCATTAATTGAGAACTTTCCAAACATTTTTTTCTCCCTCATAACCTTGGTTATTTGCATATAAATAATCAAGGCAATATATTTTACAAAAAGCTTTCCCTCTGCATTATACTGCGAGTGGG